>NZ_JACSKX010000002.1:0-274218 GCF_018617835.1 Exiguobacterium sp. s101
GTTTTCCGTTCAGATAGAGTTGGACGACTTGTTCCTTGAACTCGTCTGTGAAAGTGCGGGCTGCTCTTTTGGTCATGTCTGGTACTCTCCTCATATGGATAATTTGTATCAGTCTAATCGACCTCCACATTTATGTCCAACTCAGTGTAGACCATCCAGGGCTTTTTCTTCGGCCGTCGAGGCCTCAGAAAAAGACAAACGGCCGCCAGATGACGACCGTTTGCGTTGCTCGCCCGACGGCGCCCCGACTCCTGCAGGAAAGCAATCCAACGGAGACCCAGCAGCGACCCAAGTCGCGATGCGGCTCCGGGATTGCCTGCGGAAAGCGTGGGCGCCGGAAAGGCGAGCGATATGATTTATGTTAGTCAACAGCCTGAGCGGAGCCACTTGCTGGCTCCGCTATTTTTTATTTACTCTCATCTGACCATCGTTGAAGTTTTATTCGTAGCCTGTTGATTTCAGAAGACTGTTTCTCGTTCGTCGACCGAAGTTGTTCAAGCTTTTGCTTGGTCGCCTCCAATTCATCACGCATCGCTTCAAGTCGTTGCTCCCGATCTGTCAACTTCCATGTACAGATCCGATTCGAGCGACGAGCATGAAGTTGATCGTAACGAATGAATGGATAGCGCTCGATTAGATCCATTTCTGACGTGCCCTCTTTCACCACTTGCTCGAGCACATCGAGAAGACGTTGTTGCGACTGTTCATCCCGGAAATGTTCATCGACGAGCGCGGACGAGAACCGAGCAAGGTCCCGTCTCGTTGCCTCATCCATCAATTCGAGAATCGCATCCCCGATTTGTCCCGAGGTGTATCCGTCGTACTTCGTCCCGATACCGCCAAAGTTCGTGCTCGCGATATCTGTCCACGTCGAAGGCGTGACCAGACCTTGATAGCTTTTGCTCCCGACGGCAATGGTCGGTTTGCCGACCGCCATCCCTTCGAGCGCAGAACGCCCTGGGCCGATAACGAAATCGGCGCGATGCATCGCATCAGGGAGGTCGCTTTGGTCTAACCAACCGAGCCATTTGATTGTCTGGTCAGTCCCTTCAAGCGCTTCCTCATAGCGAGATGCATACTTTTCTCGTTGCGTCCCGTCTCCGACGATGAGCCAGTCGATTGGTAAACGCTGAACTCGCTCGTCTTCCAACGCGTCAAGAAACACATCAAGGATAAACAATTTGTCGGCATCTAGCCGCGAGGTGAATAAGCCCGTGACACGCTCTGACGAAGGACGCGCCTCCATCGGAATGAACGCGGCATCGACTCCGTTCGGAATGACGATGAGCTTCGATTCGACTGCCGGACAATGGTCGGTAAGATGGGTCGCGATTTGTGCCGAGACAGCGACTACACGTGTGACGCTAGAATGGTACTGCTCGATCTCATCCACATACATGCCATGAATGACGAGAACGAATGGGATGGCGTTCGCCTCTGCCACCGCGATACCGAGTTGACGCGAATCGAAGGGATGCGCATACACGACATCGAACGGTTGTGTCCGCACCTCATCAATCACACGTTTGATGTCCTCGTTGGAATAGTCTGTTTGGATGACCTGACCGCCGAGCGCCTCTATCTCTTCGGCAAAAGGACCTGGCTTACAGACGGCGGTCACCTCATGCCCCTCTCGGATGAGCACTTTCACAGATGATAAGATGTGCCGATGAAGCCCACCCATCGCGGAGTGAAAGAATACTGGAAGTAATATGTTCACTACGAGCACCTGCCTTTTCTAAAGGTCGGTTCAATCATAGACCTTCTTGATACATCGAACCGAGCCCTGTGATTCGGTCGTTGTGTAAGAACAGAACTGCGTCGACATCGTTCTCTTCCGCATATTCCGCAATGCTGACATCGTAGTCATCAAAATAGCGGACATCGAGTGCCGATACCGTTCCGAACGACTCGCCGAGATAGCCGAGCATCGGGTTCGCATAAGAGTCTTTCAGTACGAGGAGATGATCGTCATTTTTCGGATTGTCCTGCGTGATTTTTGCAAGGGCATAGTTGTCACCCATGAACAAGTTGTAATAGTTCGTGAAGTCGTCTGTGTTTTTTAAGACGTCCTTGTCGAGGACACCGTGTCCACAGTCGTCACCGTTTCGACAGACCGTCGTCGTGAATCCGTCTTTCGGTTCAAGATACGTGAACGTGTCCGCCGATTCGACGTACGGCATCGAGATTTCCCGGGCATGTGACCCATAGAACGTCCCGTCGACCGTCTTCAAGTCCATATCGTCAGCCGTCAACACAGGTGCGCCCGGGAACTGCTCGCTTAAGCGGTCCATGATTTGGCCGTATGCGAGGAATGCTCCTTCTGCTCGCCAATGGTGATCGGTTTTGAAATAGATGTCCTCGCCCGGTTTGTCACCGAGTGTATCCTCTAAATCGATGAGCGGGATGCCGTTCTCTTCGATCCGTTCGTGTAACTCGTCACGATTTTCCGCATCCGCCGACTCGATGTAAGCCGGGAAGATGTTTTGTCGTGTCGCATAGACCGGCTTACTTGGTGCCGAGGCGAAGTAAGATGGGATGCCGGCATCGTCCATCTCTTTTTTGAATGCTTTAAAAAATACGCCGAGCGATGAATACTGACTTTCGTTCGCATCCGGACCATATAAGAAGCCATCGATGCTGATGACGCCGTTATTCATCTGTTGTTGCAGTACGTTACGTTGTACCCAAGCTTGCGTCTCAATCCACAAGTTTCGCTCAAACACCTGGTCGTTCGCCGAGGCTTCGAACTCTTCCATATACGACCCGTCTATAATGGTTTCGACAGAAGGTTCGGGGCGTTGTGCCAGCATTCGACCCTCGCTGTCAGAACGTTCCTGCTCCGTCCCGAACGCATAGACGGCGAGCCCATAAAAAAGGGTGCCAAGGAAGCCGAGCAAGAGAATACTGTTGACCACCCAAGAGATGCGCCGCCCTTTCGAACGGACTTGTTCGCTTTTGGTTTGTTGTTCCATCGTCAGCCCTCCTTAGAACCGGAAATAAATAAACGGGTTGAATGTGCTCGACACGACATACGAAATCGAAATGCCGAAAATGAGCAAAATATAGGCTGCTCGTGCAAGACCTGCGCTTGCGGCGAGGACCGGTCGATCTGAATCCACCTCGTGACGCAAGAAATGAGCGACTAGCATTTTCGGAAGCGGTGTCGCTGCGACAGTGGCCAACAGAAGGACCGTCCCGTATTGAACGAGATAGAAGTAAGCCGTTTGGTCGAACACTTCGCCACCGTGTAAGCCGAACATGACTTGAAGATAGTCGATGGCGTACGTGAAGTTATCAGCTCGGAAGAAGACCCAACCGATGACGACGACGAACAACGTGAACGCATGAGCGAGCCACGCCGGCCATGCTGCGATCCATTTCCCAAGAAATGCCCGTTCGAACATGATGAAGACCCCATAGTAGAGACCCCAAGCGATGAATGTCCAACTCGCCCCGTGCCATACGCCGGTCAATAACCAGACGATCGTCAAGTTGCGATACGTCTTCCATGGACCTTGGCGATTCCCGCCGAGTGGAATGTACACGTAGTCTCGGAACCAGCTTCCGAGCGAGATGTGCCAACGACGCCAAAATTCAGACACCGATTTCGAAATGTACGGATAATTGAAGTTCTCAAGGAAATGGAACCCGAACATCCGTCCGAGACCGATGGCCATATCCGAATAACCTGAAAAATCAAAATAAATTTGGAGCGAGTAGGCGATGATTCCGATCCAAGCGAGTGTCGTCGACAGGTCCCCGGCCGATTGACTGAACACTTGGTCCGCCACATACCCACAACTGTTCGCCAAAATCATCTTCTTCCCTAAACCGATGACGAAACGTTGGATCCCAGAGACGAAGTCATCGACCGTCTCACGGCGATCCACGATTTCATCGGCGACCGTTTGATAACGAACGATCGGTCCGGCAATCAACTGCGGGAAGAACGATACATAGAGCGCCAAATCAAACAAGTTCTTCTGTAAGCGTCCATCGTTCCGATATACGTCGATGACATAACTCATCGCTTGGAACGTGAAGAACGAGATTCCAAGCGGAAGTGGAATGTCCGGGTCATTCAGCGAGAAGCCGAATACCGAGTTGACGTTCTCGACGAAGAAGCTCGCATATTTGAAGACACCGAGCATCCCGAGGTTCCCGAGAAGCATGAGCGTCATCGTCCATTTGATCTTCTTCGCATCTTCACGATACTTGTCGACCATGAAGCCGAACGCATAGTTCATGACGATCGATGCGAGCATGATGAGGACGAATCGTGGTTCTCCCCATGCATAGAAGAATAAACTCGAAATGAGTAAGATTGTATTCTTCAGCCAGCGTGGTGATATGAAGTAAAGCAATAGTACGACCGGCAAGAAATAAAATAGAAATACCGTGGAACTAAATAACATACCGAATGGTCCCTTTCTCCCTTAAGACTTGCTACGTTCAGCGGAACGTTACATAGAGGTCATCGAATCGTACTGTGATCGGGTCAAGCGTCTCGACGATGTATTTGTACGACATCTTGAAATACTTGGCGCCGTCCATCTGTTTCACGACTTCTTCAATCGGATTCATCCCCGGATTCAATGTGAGTGAGAAACGCTTATTTGAAAGACGCTCCTCGTCAGAATACTGCATGACATACAATTCAAATCGAACAGCGCGATCGCCTTCGACATAAATCGAGGTCTTCACTTCCATCTCGTCCCCCTCATCCATCTTGGCATCTGCCAAAAAGATTTTTGACGGTGGAATCTCAAACTTTAAATCAAACAACTGGACGTAAATCGAGTCCGTTAACGCTCGTGGTAAAAATGTGACTTCTGTCTTGTATTCTTCTTCGCGCATCGACATATGGTTTTTATGCGGTCCGCGCGGATAGTAATGATAAATCGCTGGACGAATTCGCTTCGTTGACATACAAGCACCTCCGAATCATTAGAATGATGATATAGAAAAGAGTTGCTGTGCTGGGCACAAAACAACTCTATTCGCTTTCATTTAGTTGGCAAGGATGGCATCGACGATTCGACGTGACGCCTCACCATCACCGTACGGGTTCGATGCTTGTGACATCGCTTTGTATGCCGTTTCGTCAGACAAGAGCTCATCCGCGAGTGAGAAGATATTCTCTTCTTCAATCCCTGCGAGTTTGAGCGTTCCTGCCGCCACCCCTTCTGGACGTTCTGTCGTGTCACGAAGGACGAGGACAGGTACACCGAGAGATGGTGCTTCTTCTTGGACGCCACCTGAATCCGTTAAGATCAAGTGTGATGTCGCCGCATAGTTATGGAAGTCGAAGACGTCGAGCGGTTCGATCAAGTGGACGCGTTCGACATCGTGAAGAATCTCGTTCGCGAGTTCACGAACGACCGGGTTCATGTGAACCGGATACACGACTTCAATGTCATCATACTTCTCGATCAAGCGACGCACCGCACGGAACATGTTCCGCATCGGCTCACCCAAGTTCTCACGACGGTGTGCCGTCAACATGACGAGACGACGACCTTGTGAACGGATGCTGTCGAGCAATTCGCTCGCATAGTCGTCACGAACTGTCGTTTTGAGTGCGTCGATTGCCGTGTTTCCTGTGACGAAGATCATCTCTTCGTTCTTGCCTTCGCGAAGGAGGTTGTCACGCGACGTTTCCGTCGGTGCGAAATGAAGGTCAGCCATGACACCCGTCAATTGGCGGTTCATCTCTTCCGGGAATGGTGAATATTTGTTGTGTGTGCGCAGGCCAGCCTCAACGTGACCGACTGCGACTTGGTTGTAGAAGGCTGCGAGTGATGCCGCGAATGTCGTCGTCGTGTCCCCGTGGACTAAGACGATGTCTGGTTTCGTTTCAGCGATGACTTCGCCCATCCCTTTCAATACACGTGATGTGACATCGTAAAGCGTCTGCTTGTCTTTCATGATGTCGAGGTCGTAGTCCGGTTTGATTTCGAACAGCTCGAGCACTTGGTCAAGCATTTGACGGTGCTGTGCTGTCACGACAACAATCGGTTCTACCCCTTCACGTTTTTTCAACTCAAGTACGAGTGGCGCCATTTTGATGGCTTCTGGTCGCGTCCCAAAGACGGTCATGACTTTTTTCATAGGTCGTTTTGCACGGTCTGACTTCACCGTGCTTCCTCCTCCCAATTGCTCACGCTTCGCTCGATACAGCGACCGACGAATGGCGTGTTTGTAGTTGTTCTTCTGTCAAAGGTGGCAAGATATACGTCTCCCCGAGCTCCGTCGCATCGACGACCGTCGTACGACGTTTGAGCTTGTCGGCTTTGAACGAATCCTGCTGTTCTTTTGACAAGTTGCGGAACCATTTCAAAAACTTGTTGTATTCCCCAACGACTTCATTGACCGGTCCGTACTCGCGCACTTCTCCGAACTCGAGCCAGAGGCCGAGCGTACAGAATTGGCGGACTTGTGAGACCGAGTGACTGATGAAGAAAATCGTCTTCCCTTGATCTTTAAATTCATTCATCTTGGCGAGGCACTTGTCGGTGAACGTTTGGTCCCCGACTGAGAGCGCCTCATCGATGACGAGAATGTCCGGGTCAACATTGATTGAGATGGCGAATCCAAGGCGGGACTTCATCCCACTCGAATACGTTTTGACCGGTTGACTGATAAAGTCACCGATATCGGCGAATTCAATGATGGCCGGTGTCAAATCGATAATCTCTTGTTTCGTCATCCCGAGCATCAACCCTTTGAGCTCGATGTTCTCGAGCCCCGTCAAGTTGCCGTTCAATCCTGAAGAAATGGCAATCAGCGCCGTCTTTCCATGAAGTTCGATTTTCCCGTGGGTCGGTGGCATCACATCAGCCAGCAAGTTCGACATCGTCGACTTGCCTGACCCGTTAATGCCGATGATCCCGACCACTTCTCCAGGAGGGACTTCAAACGTGACATTGCGAAGTGCGTAAAACTGTTTGCCACTTGCTTTACTGAAGAAAATTTCCTTCAGCTTGTCAGACGGTTTGTTATAAAGCGTATATCGTTTCGATACGTTTTCAAATTTAACCTGGTACATAAGGTCCTCCTCAAATGTAATCGATGAAGTGTCGACGGAAGCGCAAATGAATCATCGACCCGACGAAGAAGAGAACAAGGACGACGGCCCAATAGTAGAGACCGTAAGCCCAGTTATTCGCCAACCAGTCGGTTCCGAGGAACATCGACCGATATCCTTCGATTAAATAGTAGAGCGGGTTGATTTGTAGGATATTCGCAAGCTTCGCCGGCGGAATCCAAAAGATTGGTGTCAAATACATCAACATCCGCATCATCGACTGAAGAAGGTTTTGAATGTCACGCACAATCGTTGTGAGCGCAGACGTAATCAAGGCGAGAGAATAAAGAAGTGCGAGTGCACTGAACGCCAGGTAGATAAACCATAAAGAATGCAGCCCCATCGGGAATCCGAATGCCCACATCAAGATAAACGATACACCGACTAACGCCACGTGGCGATAGAAGAGTGCGAGCAAGACGTATGCCGGAATCGTCGAGATTGGGAAGCTCATTTTGGAGACCATGCCGATTTTTGAATAGACGGACCGGGCCGTCGAAGTGATGGCCGAGGCTACGAAGAACCAGACGACAATCCCTGCGACCAACCATGGCAGAAACGGCACGCCGTCAACCGGCCTGCCGCTCCGAATACCAAATCCAAATACGAACCAATATACTCCAATCTGCAATAACGGTGTCACGAACTCCCATAAAAATCCGAGGTACTGCATCGAGTTGTTGCTTCGCGTCTCATATGTCGCGAGACGGAAAATCAAGTACAAGCTCGACTTTAGCTCTGAAAGAATAGCTTTCGCGGATTTAAACATGTTCATTCACCTGAATCAAAGAACGAGATTCGTTTCCTTTGTATATTTATAGAGGTTGCCGTAGTTGACGACCGCTACGTCTTCACCGTTTGATTTCACGATGTTACGTGTGTCGAAGATCATCGGACGACGCATTGATGCGTTGAGTTCTGCAAAGTCGAGGACTTTGAACTCATTGTGGTCAACGAGGACGAGGACGAGGTCCGCGTCTTTGAGTGCTTCTTCTTTTGAAACGAGCTCGAAACGGCTTGACGTTGATTTTTCAACGTGTGAGTCGTGAACTGAGATGTTCACGCCACGGTCAAGCAAGATTTCAGCGATTTCAACCGCTGGGCTCTCACGCATGTCGTCGACATTTCCTTTGTATGTCACACCAAAGACAGCAACTTTCGCGTCTTCGATTCCAGCTGTCAACTTCTGAACGTTGTCTGCGACGTAGTGTGGCATCGAGACGTTCGTCTCACGTGACAAGTTGATGATTTTCGCAAGATCCGGTGATTTCGCGACGATGAAGTATGGGTCGACCGCCAGGCAGTGTCCACCGACACCAGGACCTGGGCTGTGCAAGTTGACACGTGGGTGTTTGTTCGCCATCTCGATGACGTCAAGTACGTTGATGTCAAGGTCGTTACATACTTTCGCAAGTTCGTTCGCGAGTGCGATGTTGACGTCACGGAACGTGTTTTCCATGAGTTTTGACATTTCTGCCGTCTTCGCATCCGTTTTCACGATTTCGCCTTCAACGAATGTACCGTAGACGCGTGCGCCTGCTTCTGCACATTCAGTCGTGATTCCACCGACGATCCGGTTGTTGTGCACGAGTTCTTGAAGGATTTGTCCAGGCAATACGCGCTCTGGGCAGTGTACGAGGAAGATGTCCTCACCGACAGTGAATCCAGCTTCTTCAACGAGTGGTTTGACGAAGTCGTCCATCGTACGTGGTGCGATTGTCGACTCGACGATGATGACGTTGCCTTTTTCAACGAATGGCAACACTTTGCGTGTCGCATCCAAGACGTACGTCAAGTCACATGATTTGTGCTCGTCGTCGTTGTTCGGTGTTGGCACAGCGATGATGAAGGCATCTGCTTTCTCTGGTGAGAGTGATGCACGGAACTTCCCTTTTGCCACGACGTCTGCGACCATTTCGCCGAGACCTGGCTCTTCAATGTGGATCTCTCCACGGTTCAATTTATCAACAACATGTTGTGAGATATCGACTCCGACGACGTCGACGCCATAGTTCGCAAAGACAGCCGATGTCGGTAATCCGATATATCCAAGACCTACTGTACATACTTTCATTGTGTGGTAACCTCCAAATGTTTTGACGCGCTTTTTAAATAGCGCATTGTCCATCATTTTATTTCACATTCGATAATAAAACAATACTCATTATACTCTTGAACAATTCTTTGGTGCAATTACATTTTCATGACAATGTCGTCGCAAATTGTTCGTGTGTTTTGCCCGAAATGATTTGTTCCATCTCTTGATAGAGACGATCGAGTGCAAAATGTTTACGAGCGTACGCCTGATAGGCTTTCACGTCCGTCATCAACTTCTCGGTATCTTCTTTATAAGAGAGGATCGTGTCGACAAATTCCATCGTATTCGTGACGAGCAGTTCGTCCGGGTAAATCGTCTCCGCGCCCGTCCAGTGACGGATGAGCGGATAAGACCCTGCAGCCATCGCTTCGGCCGGCGCGAGATGGAAGCTCTCCAAGTCACTCGTCGAGAAGACGAAGCCAATCGATTGGAGCCAGGTGTCGACATCGTTTCCGTGTCCATCGAAATGGACGTGGTCGCGAAGGTCCGACTCCTCGATGCGTTTCAGTAACGCCTCGTAGTACGCACTCTCCTCTTCACGTTTCCCGATCCAATAGACATCTTTTGGATGGTGCCCTTTAAAGTGGAGCTGGTATCGCTTGTCCGTCTTCAGCAACTCTTCGAGGACGTCGAGCGCCAGGTCCGGACGCTTCAGTTTCGGGTTCATGCCGATCATCCCGAGACGGAACGTCAAATCGTCCGCTCGTTTCGGCTTGTCGAGTTTATCCGCATCGACGGCGTTATAGATCACGGTCATCTGATGACGCGGAATCCCAAAGAGTCGGTGCATCTCTTCTAACATATACGGCGAGACGAGGATGATGCGGTCGATGTTGTCGAGCGCATATTCCCGTGGAAATGGTGTTTCTTTCTCCTGACGGTGAATCCGGACGATGAGACGCTGATGCGGCAACTTATGTTGCGAGTACCAAACGGCGTTGCCGAGTCCCCACTCACAGAAAATGACGTCCGCTTGCGCGAGACATGCTTTACTGTGATTCACATCATGAATCTTGTGTCCGTCCCACTCGTCGACAAGGATCCGATAGTTCGGGTCAGCCTCGAAGCGCTCCATGAACATGCGGATAAACTTCAAGTCGTGACCCGCAAAGAGGATGGTCGTCTTCTGCATCTCCCAGATGGCGTCATGCAGACGTTCAAACGTACTCGCGAACGTGTAGTTTTTCGCCATATTGTACAGACGTTCCGCCGCATCCTTATAAATGGCGGGATGTGTGAAGGCGAGCTCGACCTTTTCGACGAACTCATCTTCCGAGTTGACGAAGAGCGGATAGCTCGACCCGAGCAGCATCTCGTGCATCTTGTTGCGGTTGAGAAGGACCGGCTTCCCGAGCGCCCCGTATTCGAGGAGCTTCGTCGACAACTCAAGGCTGTCGTCAAGGTCCGGGTGACGCCATGAGATGCCGATATCGCTCTCTTCGATGAGCGTCTCGACGTCCGCACGCGGGATGCCTTTCAACCAGTGAATCCCCTCATCTGTCTGGAGACGGTGTGTCACTTCTTTACGGAAGTTCGGGTTGTTCGGGTCTTGGTTGAACTTGTCCCCCGCCACCTTCAACTCGACGTCCGGCATCCGAGCCCATACTTTCTCGAGTGCATCGAGAATCTCAGCCGAGTACCAAAGTGGCGCGAACTTCCCTGTATAGACGAGACGTTTCGCCTGACGCTTGAACGTCGGCGTCGCCTCGCGCATGTTCGGAATCATCGGGTTCAAGATGAGGAACGGCTTCGGCGTCTGTAAAAACGTCTCGAAGTACGCCTTCATCTCCGCCGTCTGACAGAGCATGCGCGCCGAGCGGTCCGCAATCTTCTTCAGACGTGCCAACTCTTCCTGTGACGCGGACGATGAATCATGCGTGAAATCCGTGAGATAAGTCCACGTCTTTTTCATCGTATGTTCATAATCCGAGAGCGCATAGGCGAGCTGGAACCCACGGATGAACGCCATGTCATACTGTTTCGTCTCGACGAGCTCGTGGATGAGTTGGGCCGCCTCTTCTGGCTGGAGCACCTTCTTCTCATAATATGGCTCGTCTTTCTTCATCGAGTCTTCCGTGAAGACGTCGATGAAGCGGACGCGGTCGAGCTGTTTGATTGACGCCGTCACTTCCGGTTTCACGATTGAGCGCTTCAAGAGCACGTCGACCTCGATGTTCGGGTCCTGATTCAACATATGCACGACCGACGTAAGCCAGATAGCCGAGCCGTCGATCAAGTTCAAATTGACGTCCCCGTATACGAGGATCCGTAGCGGTTGCTTCGTCATAATGTTACCTCCTGAAGGTCCGCTTCATCCATGGCGGCACCGGCTTTCACGTATTGATACGGGTCGACACTGAAGATGCGCTTGCCGGAACGGGCGAGCTCATTCAAGCTCTCGTCCGCTTCAAAGAGGTGAAGCGCCTCTTCGACCGTATAGAAACGGAGTGCCGACGGCTGCACGAGCGAGCGGGACGGTGTCGCGTCAAACACGTATCGATACGATTCATCGTGATCTTGTTTGGCGAGCTTGCCGTCATACGTATAGTAATCCTCTTTCGTGAGAATATCCGCTTCCGCATAGCGTGCCGCGAGCAGATAATCGCTCAAGTAGTTCGGGCCGTAATAATCGTCCGACTTCAAGTGGGCGACCCAATCGTACGACTCGACCATCTCCGTGAACGACGTGTAGTGCGTCAAGTAGCTGCGCATATACGTCGAGATCGACGGCGTGTTGTACGTGTTGTACACATCGATGTGATTCTCGAACTTATCGAGGAACATCATGAGGTGTTTATGCTCGTAGTTCTGTGCCTCGAACTGACTGACGACACGCTCTGCCTCTTCGCGCGACTTGATGAAGGCGACGACGACAATCTTCTCATGGTCGACACGGTACGGGATGCCGACGTCTTGGACGATTTTCGCAAGACGTTGCGTATACGTGTGATACGTCAACACGTGACGCATCCCCCGCATCGCGATGTCCTCATAGAACGAGTCATCCGTCATCAAACGGCGGAACGTCTCGTCTAAGTCAGACTCCCCATCGTCGAGGAAGACGTAATCCCCAAGCATGGCATCGACTCCGACCGAACGGGTGCTGACGACCGGTGTCGCACAGGCAAGCCCTTCAAAGACACGACGTGAGAACATCGTCGGTGAGTCGTTGACCGAGTTGACGTTCAACATGACTTTATACCCTTTATACGCCTTGGCAATCTGGTTATATTTCAAACTACCGCGAATGGAATGACGGAACTGTTCTGGGAATTGGAGCTGGTCGCTCTCCCCGCGTTGGTTGACCGCATAGTTGCGGTCGTAAATCGCTAGACCATATTTGTCCGCCGCCGCGAACAAGCGGTCCATGTCGGCTTTCCGCGATTCGTGACGGTTCGCATAATACGAACCGGCGAAGCAGGCATATGGTTCACGAATCCCTGGTAAGCGGATCGGGTTATGTTCTTTCGGCTGGGCCGCGAACGGTAACGCATCGACCCGGTCATGACCACAATCCTCTTTATAATTCGGGACACGGTTCATGTCGGTCGTATACACATAGTCGAATCGCTTCGCCGTCTCGATGAAACGGTCGTAGTGAATCGGGTCCTCTTTATTCCAGAAGACGGTCGGGATATTGTGATAACGGCACCAAGCGAGGAGTGCGTCGAGCTCTTCCCACGTGTTCGTGCCGTATTTGACGATTTTCTTCTCCCATGCGCCGGCGTTCCCTTTCCACGCCGATTCAACGACGAGGACGTCCGGTTGCTCATCGAGGAGCACCGTCTTCCAATTATCTGGTGTGAACGTGATGAGCTGGCATTCTGGCTTGTAGGATGCCATCGTGAACTCATCGAAGATGGCTGCGACCTTCAGTTCATGAAGCTCACGTGGGACCGGTGCGAAGAAGCGCGCCTCGCGCACGTCCATCCACGTCGGGTTTTCCGTACCGTCGCTGACGAGTTCCTCGGCCACACGGATGCGGTCGATTCGTGCCTCACCGACACCGTCGACGCGGAGGGCAAAACGAAGGAAGCGGATCCCTCGGTCGAAATAGAAGACTTTCTCGCTTCCGATTTGAACTTGTTGCATGATCTGACGCTCTGTCGCCGAGTAGGCGATGATGTAGAGGACGACGTTCGCATCTTCATCGGCGACACCGTCGAGTGTGACACGGTAACGACTGTTCGCCTTCACTTCATATGGAAACTCTGTCGGAAGCAACTTGAAGCTGTTGTTCATCTCGGCGTACGAGATGTAGCGGCGCTGATCGTCCTCACCTTTCAAGTTGACGACGAGCTGGTCATCACGGCTCTTCAATTTGATGAGGTCCGGTGCCGGGATCGTCCACATGTCCGGCTTGAGCGACAAAATGTCTTCGCGACGGACACTCTTCTCGCGAATCATCCCGATGTTCAAGTTCTCGAGCGTCCCCGCCCCGTTCACGCGAACGAAATAACGGATGGAACGGTGTGACGGTGCGATGCGGACGATACCGCTCAGTCCGAGTGGCACTTCGATCAAACGGTCCTGCCCGGACACT
Source organism: Exiguobacterium sp. s101 (assembly GCF_018617835.1). Classification (NCBI taxonomy): domain Bacteria; kingdom Bacillati; phylum Bacillota; class Bacilli; order Caryophanales; genus Exiguobacterium; species Exiguobacterium sp. s101. Next base: position 13,732 of record NZ_JACSKX010000002.1, read on the forward strand.
GTATACGTCGCAATAAATAGCGACGCGTCCGCTGTCCCCGTGCGGTCCCCTTTCAAATAGAAGCGATACAAGTCGTCATCCATGTCACCCGTCTCAAAATCGATGCCACGTTTCGTATCGACGTTCGGCAACGCAACCTCGTCGACACCGTAATGTGTGTATTGGTTTCCTTCGGCACGTACGACGAGCGTGTCAGCGTCGAAGTGAGCAATCTCACTTTGTGGTTTGAGGGAGTGGAGTGACGTCGACGTAAGCGGATAACGGAAATCAAAGGCGTCGAGCGAAATGTTCGCAGCCGTCCCTTCCACTGTCCAAAGCGAACGTGTGCCGAGCGTGAGCTCGACGAGGCTGAACGCCCCTTTCCCTTCCACATTCAAATGCGCCCGGACAATCTGTTCACCCATTCCGAGTGTCACATCGACTTGGTCGCCGTCCTGTACGGTCACAAAACGCTTTCTGCCACCTTTTCGAACGATTTCCAACTGTAGCGTCGGCATCAATCCTTCACGTGATTTGACGCGCATTAGGGCCGTGAACGTCTTTTGACCTGATTCGACCAAATCGTTCGCCGAGATGATGTCTGAACTTGCATTCGGTCGGAACGTCAAGATGACCGGTTCGTCACCGGTAAAGACAAGGTCCGTCCCTTCGACATGTACGTAAGGTGAACGTGTATACCAGTTCGGTACGACTTCTCGTAGTTGATGCGATTTGTTCGGTCGCTTCAACACTTTACGACCGAGTCGCTTCGACCGTTGTACCCCAAGGTAAGCGGCGCGACGTGCTTTTTTCTGCCAATCCATCCTCATATCCTCCAAATCATCGATTCTCTCGAATTCGATTCTTTATTTGCGAATGCGTCGTGCGACAGCCTGCGCTTTCAAAATCGCTTTACCAGCTTTTGATTGCACAAGGCGACGATACTTCTTGTTCAACACATCATATTTACGTTTCACGTCTGTTAGCGCTTGTTCTTTCTTCTCAAACGTCTTCACAGTCCATTCAAACGTATAGAGAAGGTCGCCATACTTTTGAACGAGGCGACGATGTTTTTGTCGTAACAACCGTTCATCATGTTTCAAATGACGAATCTCTTCTTCTTGAAGTTTGATTCGCTGCTTCAACAATCCGATTTCTTTTTCAAGTTCATTGCTCATGGTCTCACCTCACAAGTATGCGTCAAAATAGAGACGCTTCAATTCTTCTTTTTGTCCTGATTCATATAAGTCGACGAACTGTTTCACGATCGGCGTCTCTAGTTCCATCGGACGATACTGTTCGATGATTTCATAAAGCATCCCGGCGTTGTCGAAAAACTCTTCCGGCTTGCTGCGACGTAAGAAGACCAGATACCACATCGAGAAGAAACGTTCGAATCGAGTCGAACGGTATTGGTCGAGTACGCCTTCGCGAGCGAACGCTTTCGCCCGTGCCGTCTCCCGGATGACACACTTCATAAAGTATTTCTTCGTGATCGTATTGACCGTCGAACCGGCGACGGCCGCGTAATAGTCATGAATCGTCAAGTCGAGCAGGGCGACCCGTCCTGCGCTTAAGAACATCTCTTGGAAGAAGAGCGAGTCTTGGCCGACGGCGCCGATGACCTGTTTCAAATCGTGCTTCTCGATGAAGTCTTTTTTGATGACCATCGTCTGGATACTTTGCACCTTGAAGTTGTGCTCGAGCAAGTACGCTCTCGGGTCTTCGATGACACGAACGCCATCTTTTTCGAGGTCCTCTAGTTCGATCATCGCTTCCCGGTTCGCAAGCTTCAACATACTGCCGACAGAGAGGTCGAGCGCATCATCTTCTTTCATGACACGGAACAGTGCCGCATAGCCGTCGTTGACCGCTTCATTGTCCGGGTCAAGGAAGGCGATGTATGGCGTCGTCGCGAGCTCCACCCCTTTGTTGCGTGGACGTGAGGCGCTGCCGCTGCCGCCATCGTTGAACGAGTACGTGTAAACGTTCGGATATTTCCGGACGAGGCGTTCGATATAGCCGATCGTCTCTCGGTCCGTCGACCCGTCGTCGACGAGCCAAATCTCCATGTCTTCAAACATCGAGCTGCGACGAAGGCTTGAGAAACATTTGTTGTATAGATAGCGACCGTTGTTGTAAATCGGTACGATCATTGATAGTTGATAGTCGCCCGCTTCGTTCGGGACGGGCACATCGTCTGCCGCGAGCAATTCGAAACGATCGATGGCATAACCTTGTCCTTCGATACGGCGGCCTTCTTGAATCGTCTCAAGCGACACGTCACCTGCTACGAACATCGTCAAGGCCACGTCAGCATAGTCCTCCACGAACTCATGGATTGGGTCCTGCCCTTTCGTCACGAACGAGACGTCCGTGTACTTGAAGGCGTTGACCATGTCTTCCACATAGTAGTCGAGATAGTGGTGACGGTCGTCAAACACTGTCACAAAGTCGGCAGTGCGTAGGTCGACCTCTTGTAAGTCCGCTTCGGCGACGAAGCGTTTATGTGGATACGATTGGCGTTCGAACTGTTCGCGCATCGCCGTCACATCACCGCGACCGATGACGAGGACGTCGCGACGGACTTCGTGGTGGATGCCGAGAATGAACATCATCTCGCTGAAGCGGTCATACATCGTATGGTTCGAGAAAATCGTACGGACACCAGACAATTGATGCTCCAGACGCTCTTCGTCTGTCTTGAACATTTCTAAGATTCCTTGCGCGTCCAAGGCACTCGTCGCGATGAACACGTTCGGGAAGTCGTTGTTGACGGCGACGTTGTAATTCGTCAAGACGAGTTGTCCGCGAGCCTGCGCCTCATAGATGGCTTGTGCACTCATCGTCGGACTATGCTTCACTTCGTTGACGTGAAGAACCCAGTTCGATGTCTCTTTCAGCTTCTCCATATCCTCTTGTTCCCCATGGACGAGGACATCTTGAAGCGATTTCGGTGCGAGTGACCCTTTCGTTTCATTCGCCTCACGTATCACATAGAGTTCTTTATTCGCATTGCGGACGCCTTGCGCGAGCGTCTCCAAATCTTTGGCGAAACGATATACAGGGAAATGATTCGTCACGACGACGCGGTCCGTCTTGCCACGCGTCATCCCGATCGGGTTGAAATGCAGCGGATCGACGCCAGGACGAATGACAAAGACCCGTTCATGTCCGACTTCTTCTATATAATCTGTCACCCGCTCCTCGTTCGCCGTGAAGATATAGTCACATTGTGCGGCAAGTGAAGAGAAGCGGTCGAAATGATTCGTATCGAGCGTCGTCTCGAAGACGACACGGATTTCCTTTTGTTTCGCCTTGCGAATGAGATTGCCGAGCCAGTGACGGGAGTGCGAGCGTGGTGTCCCCATGTGATGGAATGCGGTCGTCTCCTCTTCTGTGAGCGCCGCCGAGATGAGCAGGAAGTCAATATCTTCTGCTTCAAGCAACTCTAAAAAGCCTGTCACGTTCTCAAAGTAATGGGTGTGACAAAGACGTTCGAGCTCACGGGCCCGCTTGACCGGTCCGACGAACGCGACATGCACATTCACCTTCTCATAAAAACTGCTCCCGTTCGACTGGATGCGTGTCACATCAAGCTCTGGGAGGCGTTTCCGAGCTGCTTCGAGCTCTGCCTGTAATGCGGTTTGTTGTTCCTCGAACAGTTTGTCATCTAGACGCGGGCGTTGCGCCTGTCTCGACAAAGAAGGAAGTTCATCTAAGGTAATCAAGTCATCCCCGTCTAACGCCTCTTTTCGGTTGACTCGTTCTTTTTCTTCTTTTAACCACGCGATATGCGCTTGCACGTCGCGTAGCGTCGCTTTTACATCCATACGTCCGCTCCACCTTTTTTAAGTAATCAGTATTTCTTCATCTTATCGTATCTTAACAGAGTTATATGTCGGTCGCAATTTGATGACAACTGTACAAATTGGCGTTCTACATCAAAAAAGACGGACCCACAAGTGGATCCGTCCCCAAAACAGTTATTCACTTACTCTGCTGCGTTCACGTCAACGATTCGTCCTTCAACAGCCGGTGTGACTTCTTCACCGAGGCTGATCAAGTGATCGCGGAAGTTCTCCCAGTCGATGAGACCGAGGTCGTTGACACGGCCGTCTTTGAATGCCGTTTCAAACTCAACATAGTTGTCTCCACCTTGCGCTGTGAAGAAGTTCGTCGCCACTTTGTAGCTCGTCGCATCTTCGACATCGACGAAATCTGTTCCGTTGTCGTACTGCAAGCTAACGATACGCTCGCCAGCCGGTTTTGAGCTGTCGAACAATACTTTGAATCCAGACACGTGAAGGAATCCACCGTTCTCGATTGGATAAATGCCAACACTGCGCTCAAACGCCGCTTTCAACTCGCTACCTTTCAAGTCCATGATGGCAAGCGTGTTTCCGAATGGAAGTGTCGTCAATACTTCACCTGTCGTGACAGGACCCGCATCGATTGCCGCACGAATTCCACCACCGTTTTGAACGGCACCAATCACGTCTGCATCATATTCTTTCGCTTTTGTGAACATGCCGTCTGTGATCAAGTTACCAAGTGCCGTTTCGTTTTTGCGTACACTTGGAGCAGTCACAGTACCTTCATCACGCGGGTTTTCGAGTGGTGCTGTGAGTGACACACCGATTGGGTCTTCACTGATTGCATCCACGACTTCTTTAAACGGTGCGAGAAGTGAGACCGCGTATGGGTCCGGTTGAAGTGCTTTCACATCAATCAAGCTACCCGCATGTTTGATGACTTTTCCGTCTTTGTCGAACTCAACATCAACCGTTCCGAGGAAATTGCTGTATTGATCCGCTTGAACGATGACCGTTGGCTCAGCCTTACCTTCTGTGATAAGGACAGGCTCTTTCAAACGAGTATGCGTGTGACCACCGACGATGACGTCGATGCCGTCCACGTTTTCAGCAAGCAACAAGTCGTTGTCGAACGCTGGGTTGTCGTTATAGCCAAGGTGCGAGACGGCTACGATTTGATCGACACCCATCTCTTCGAATGCGTCGACTGCTTTTTGTGCTTCAGCGATGTAACTTTGGAATTCGATCGGCCCCGGACTTGCGATTGACGCCGTTTCTTCCGTCGTCAAACCGAAGAATCCGACCTTCTCCCCGTCGACGACTTTGATGACACCTTCATATAAGCGACCATTGTACGCTTTATGTGTCGTTTCGTCGCGGTAGAGGTTCTTCATGTACTGGTCTTTTGAATAGTCCACGTTCGAGCTGACGAACGGGAAGTTCGCATAGCGGACGAAGTCAGCAAGTTCTTTATGTCCTTGCTCTGTACCGAGGTCGAATTCATGGTTACCTGGTACCATCAAGTCGTATTTCATGTAGTTCATGAGCTTGAGGTCGGCTTGACCTTTGAACTCGTTGAAGTAGAGCGATCCTGAGAAGACGTCCCCTGCGTCGATCAAGAGGCTATCCGGCTTCTCGGCACGAACTTGCTTGATCGCCGTCGCACGGTTCGGTGCGTACTTGAGCGCCGCGTGCGTGTCGTTCGTATGCATGATCGAGAGCTTGTATCCTTCTACTGTATACGGGACTTCGAGTGTGATTGTTTTTCCACGGTTTTTGTATGTAGCCGTCGCGACGAATTCGCCGACTTCATCTGTGTTGATTCCGCTCCAACGAACCGGTTTTTCGTAAGTACCGCTTGCGAATCGTACGTCTTGTTTCAAGATACCAACTGCCGGCTTCCCTTGTTTGAACACGAGTGGCTCAGACGGTGGGAGAATTTCAATCGGATGGTCGAGGACGCGAACACGCTTCTCGATATACATCCCTTTACCGAGGACAATCCCACGTGCGGTTTGGAACGTTCCAAGTTTTTCAAGGTCGACACTTGATTTGTACCAGTGAACTCGTGCCCCTTTATATGTAGCGTCGAGTGCTGCATCTAAATCCCCTTTGTATACGTATGCTGATTTCGCTTTCGCGACCGGTACTTTCGGTGCAGCTTCTGTGACAGCAGCCGGTGTGAGTGACGCCGTCGATACAGCTGCTACGGCAAGCGCTGTATACAATTTACGTGATGATTTCTTTGCCATGTTCAGTTCCCCTTTCGGATTTGCGAACAGGACACAGGAAGGAAAGCGCTTACATCGTTCGACTTATGTGTAATCCCATTGCCCCAAAGTCGTCCGTTTTTCCCCCATATGTACAATTCGCTCTAGTTCTAACGTAACGGAAAAGCGTCCAATAAACAATCACAAATTGAAGATTTTAAAGGTTTTTACAATTTCCACAAAAAACGATTCCCTCTTTATGACAAAGTGACAAGATCAATCATGGTCGTTCGAGACCGTCAGCTTCGAAATGGCGATTGAACAAATTCACCGCCCACGCATTCGCCCTCTACAAATAAAGCCTACAAAAAATGACATCCTCGGCTGAGGATGTCATTGTCCGTTCGGCTGACTGATAATCGTCAACCAGACGTTCGAGTATACGCCCGCTACGAGCGCGTAATCGTTCGGGTCTGCCAAGTTGAGCAAACGCCCGTTCTGATAGAAGTATAGGTTCGTGATGACGCCACCACCTGATGAACCGATGGTGATTCCACGGGCCGTGAGTGTCTCATCCGGGTCAGTGATAATCGAGACGACCGAGTCAAAGCGGTCGCGTTTGACCGTCAAATAACCGCGGTTTTGATCGATGTACACCTCTTTAAATCCACGTGGGTAATGGGAAGCATTCCCATGGATGTAAGGCCCTCGTTTCGGGTCAAGGCGAAGCGCCATACCGCTGAACGTCAACTGTTCGCCGGTCGTCGACGGGAGAATGAAGTCATTCGCTTCCGCATCGTCCGCCGCGCGCGTCCAAAACATCCCCGCCAAAAGCAACATCGCGACAAGCGTTACCTGAAGCCCACTCATCATTCTTTTTTTGATCCGTCTTTCCTTGCGACTCATTTGGTCCTCCTCCATGCGCCCTGCCTAGAATTAGTTCAAAAGGTGATGTAACTTTATCCCTAAATGCATCCAAACATTATCGCATATGTAAATGATATACATGACTATTATACAATTATTGTAATATTGTTTGTAATAATCATCAAGGAAAAACTCAAATTCGTCTTATTTTTTTATAATCGAGTCAATACGGGATCCGGATGACGTGCTTTGTCCCGCTCTCAAGCCAATATGAGACGATGTACCTATCCCCTGTTTCTTCCACTTGTGTCTGGACGATGCGTGAATTCGTCCGGTCGAGGCGGATGAGCGTCAAGAAGCGGACGTCCGTCCCACATTCGATGGATACGACCTGTGGACGGCTCACCCATTCGAAATCGCGAGCCGACACGTGACTTTCTTCGATGGTCATGTACGATTCGTCCCCCGTCATGAGTTGGACGATCTGCATCGCACGATTCGACGTGTCCATGAACCGGACGTTCTGGGACTCCGTTGATCCTTCGACGAGGTCGAGACCCGGTGCCACATGGAAGCGCTGGACGAACAGGTCCGGTTCTGGTGACGTGATGCGGTCAAAGACGACGAGCGTCCGCGCCTGATCGTAGACGACCTTCCGAGTGTGGAGGGCACCTTTTCCGATGAGACGGCTCACCCCTGTCGACACCACCTGCTTCCCGATCGGTTCGACGGATACGATACCGCTCTCCCCGATCCGCTCGACCGACAAGTCGAGCTCGTCCCCGAGACGATGCACCGTGTTGTGTGACGTGACGCGCATCGCCTCCGAGCGTTCCTCGCAGTCCGCATACCCATATCGCCCCATCTCGACGATGAAGTCGCGCCCGAGTCCATATAGCTCGAGACTCAGATCGTCCGCATGCTTGTGGGCTGCGCCGTGATAGCCCGCCGTCATCAAAATATGTGTCGCATCACTGAAGGGACGCTTTAAATGCGCCCAATATTCACGCATGACGGCATAGTTCGAGCCGAGGTTCACCATCCGTTCAGACGGACAAACCCCTTCCTGTCCCCCGCTCAACGCATAGTCGAGTGACGGATACGAGTCGACACGCGGAATCAGATGCCGTCCCCGAATCTGACCGCCCGTGTCCCCGACCATCGGCAGCGTCCGGTTCGGCTTGATCAGATGGACGAGACGGTCCGGCATCCTGTCGATGACGTCAAACCGGTCGGACAACAGAAAGCCGTTCACGTTCGCCCAGTCGACGAAGCGTCTCAACATATGATAGACGTATACGTGATAGCCCGGCGAATGCTCGAGATGCGTCCCGTCTGCGGCGAGACTCGTGTCAATCTGGGCATCGAGACGCGCGCGGGCGACCCGTTCCCATTCCGGGCTCCGGTCGAACTCCGGGAAACAGGAAGCGACCGCGAAGAGCGCCATATCCTGGAACATCCCGTGATTATGACGCGGCCGATAAAACGTCGGCGTCGCCAACAGGACGGCATGGTCGTACAACATCTTCAACAGCTTCTCTGTCATCGATGGGTCGCGCTCGATCCGTGCACAGCGGTACGCCTCAAAGAACCCGAGCAGATGGAACACGCGGATCGCCGTGCCGTGCTCATGGTACGCCTCGCGCTTCCGGTTGACCGCAAAAACTGGATGACACGCGTGCCAGCTATCGACGATGCGGGCGGCGTGTTCCACATAAGCCGTCTCTCCCGTCACCTCGAAGGCACGAGTCAGCTGATGGACGGTCGTCAAATAATGGAGCTGGAGACGGAAGGAGTTGTTGTCCACCCGCGGTACCATCTGATCCCAATCGAACGCATCGACGTCGGCGACGCGTAACGCATCGGGTGCTGCCGGGATGTACCAGTTGCCTTGTAAGACACCGTCCGCAAAACGAACGGCCTGATCGTCCGTCAGCCGTTCATATCGATACGGGTCAATCGGTCGCTTGTCCTGTATGTACTGATGCACGAGCAGGCGCTCCATCCGGTCGGACAGCCTCGCCTTCGTGAGCGGGCGCCTCATGGCGAGCATCGCATCGGACGACATGACGAGCGACTGTTTCCCGTTCAGACGCACGACATGATACTCCCCATACGGACGGATAAGTCGTCCGGTCCCGGTCGTCTCGAGTCGCATATCCGGGACGACCCGTCTTCCTTTCCATTGATACAGCATCGTCCCCGCCGAGATGACGACGTCCCATCCGTGGCTTCCCCGTGCCGCGAGCGAGCCGCCAAATTGGGCGACGAGTCTTGCGATTGAATGTTCCATTCGTTCCCTCACTTGTCATTTGTTATACTTGAAAATTCTACCTTAGCAAATGGTGGGATTCAAGAGTTACCCAGTCGTTCACACAAAAAAGCCCAGCTTTCGCTGGGCCATGCTCATTTCGGTACGTTGATCGTATTCGTCGTGCCGTTCGAGAGCGTATACGTGACGACGTATTGCTCCGGTTGCTCGGCTAACGAGGCGTCGACGATTGACGTGCTCGTCCGGTCAATCCGGATGAGCGTGAGGTAACGGACGTCATCCCCATACTCGATCGAGACGACTTGTTCACGCGGCTTCCATTCGAAGTTGCGGACAGACAAGTGACTCGACTGAATCGACATGTACGACTCTTCGTCCGTCTCGAGCTGCATCAACTGGATCGTCCGGCGCTTGTCGTCCCGGAACGTCACGTTCTGAGCGTCCGTCGAGCCGGCGTAAGGCTTCAAGCCGTCACCGAGATGGAATCGCTGCACGAACATATCCGGTGCCTCGGAAGTGATCTTGTCGTAGACGACGAGCGTCTTCGCCTTGTCATAGACGAGCGTCCGGCGATGGGTCGCGCCTTTCCCGACGAGGGCACTCTCCCCGATGGCGATACTCGTATCGCCCTTGTCCTCGACCGATACGATCCGGCTCTTGCCGACCATACTCGCACTCAAGTCAAGACCATCCCCGTAGCGGTGCACGGTGTTGTGCGCCTCGACCTTGAGCACTTCCCGTCGTCGTGGGTCCGTCGAGTAGCCAAAGCGTCCCGTCTCGACGATGAAGTCACGGGCGAGCCCGTACAGGTCGATGCTCAAGTCATCGGCGTGCTTGTGGGCGGTACTATGGTACCCCGCCGTCATCATCACTTGGGTCGCTCCCGAGAACGACTCCGGTGGACGTGACCAATATTCACGCATGAAGCTGTACTGGTCGCCGAGTTGTTTCGTCAACAGTTGCGGCACCGTCCCCTCTGCCCCACCACTGACGGCGTAGGAGAGTTCCGGATAGTTCTCGGTATTCGGAATGATGTTCGTATCTTTTAAATAGCCGGTCGTGTCGCCGAAGATCGGGAGCGTCCGGTTCGGCTTCAACATATAGGTGAGCTGGTCCGGCATCTTCTCGATATAACCAGACCGTGACGGCAAGACGAAGGCATTGGCGTCAGCCCATTCGATAAACCGTGACAACGTATGATACACGTATACATGATAGTACGGCGAATGTTCGAGATGGACCCCGTCCGGCGAGATGCTGAAAGCGAGTTGGGCCTGTAGACGCGAGCTCGCGACGGACTGCCACGTCTTGCTCTTGTCGAACTCTGGGAACGTCTGTGCGATCGCCGTGAGCGCCATGTCTTGGAAGATTCCATGGTTGTGCTCTTTTTTATAGAAGTCAGCGGATGCCAAAATCTCGCCGTGCTCATACAGCGTCTTCAAGATGAGCTCGGTGAACGCCGGGTCTTTGTTGAGCGACGTCTGTTTGTACACGTCCCAGAAGTTCAATAGATGGAAGACGCGAAGCGCTGTCCCCTGGTCGTTGTATCCCCATTTGAGTCGCTTGTAGTTATAGGCCGGATGCGCTTTCGTCCAGCTTTTGACGAGACGCTCGCCATATTGGAGATAGGCGAGGTCGCCTGAGTCGTTATACGCCTGCGTCAATTGGTTCAACACCGTCATATAGTGGATTTGGAACGGGAACGAGTTATTGTCGACAGCCGGCACGTCCTTATGCCAGTTGAACGTGTCGATGTTTGGCACCGACAATTGTTTCGGCTCCGCCGGGATGTACCAGTTGCCAGCGAGCGCTCGGTCCGCATACATTTTCGCTTCTTCGGTCGTCAAACGATCATACTCGTACGGGATGTGGGCATCGGTCTCTTTCATATATGTATGAACGAGCGGACGGTTCGTCATCGATTGGATCCGTGACTTCGTCAACGAGCGGGCCGGGACGACCTCGGCTTGACTCTTCTTCACGTAAATGCGCTTGCCGCCAGACATGGCCAGATAATACCAGCCGGACGGTCGGACGATGCGATACTCTTTCGTCGCATTCGTCTTCTGGAGCGGGACCAACTTCTTATCTTTCATTTGATGGAGCGTCGTCGACGGGGCGACACGGGCGTTAAAGTCCGAGTTTGCCGTCGCTTCGGCCGTGACCGGGGCGAACAGGAGCATCCCGCTCAGCACGCCGCTCGACAATCGTGTATACAAAGGTTTCATGATATTCCTCACAGTTTCTGTTTAATTTTATCCTGTAAATTATATCCATCAAATAAAGTTTAAACAACTAAAATTTGGACTTAATATCCCTTTTGTTCAAATATTTTTATCACTTCTAGTATAGAGCGCTCGGAATAGCACATTAGCAAGAAGAAAAGTCTACTAAAAAAGAATCCAAGCTACGTCGTAAACGGACGTGCGTTGGATTCTGCTGAATGATTATCGTTCATCAAGGTATTGATCGAGCAAATTCATATCACGAGGACGAATCGATTTGAAAAACTTTCGAATCTCACTTCTTCTCACAACTTCATATCGTCTCAAATGAATACAAAAATCCATGAGTGTGTGCTGATGAATCAGCGTTTCCTCTCCATCCTGATTGACGATATATAGTTCGGCGTCTTTGATGACTTCTCGAATGTCCGCGTCATCGCTACAGATCAAGCCAGCGCTGATCAATCGCGCGGCCGCAAGACTATGGATTTCTCCCAAATCGCTCGTATGTTTGAGCGGTCTGCCTTCCCTGACTTTCTTTTCGTCCAGTTGTTGAAACGCATGGCGAACTTCCGTCAGATAAACGAGATAGAGGTCATAGAGTTCATCCGTCGCAATCGATGTTTCCGATTCAGGATCGAACAACATCCACTCACCGTCCTGTATAAACGCATCGACCCTTTGTCTGACAGAAGATATCTTCAGTTCATTCAATACCTCTACATGAATCAGAACTTGTCCATACAAACTGTTGATCCAATCAAAGACGTCGGCTTGTTGAAAGCTTGCCGCGTGAATGATGATGTTCGCATCGATGAACACCGGCTCCTTAATCATCGGCAGCGTCCTCTTGTAGACGACTGACTTCATCTTCCTGTAACGCCCGAGCCAAATCAGGACGATAAACAGAGAGTTTATTGGCGGCACTCAAACGTGTCAACCGTCCTTCTTCTACCGCTTTGACGACCACTTGTTCATAGGCTGAAAATGATTCGAAACGTTGGGCTTGATCCAATGGACTCGGGGCAATCCCAAGATGCTTCCGTTCTTCGCGCCAGTCGGATTCCTGTTCACTCAGATCAGAGAATCGGTAATGTAGTTCCCGGAGTCGCCTTACGACTGCGACGTAAGGGACTTGAGCCATATCGGCCAAATAGATGATAGCGGTCTTCGTATCATGATTGTCTTTCAGCTTCTCCCAAATTTCTTTTGTCATACTTTTTGGTAGCATGATTGCAGCGGCAAAACGGTCGGCCGCTCGTTCGTGATCGAATCCATCGATTTGCCACTTGCTCGCTTCAGACAAGTGCCATAACTCGTGGGCTGCGGTAAAGTAACGCATGCGTAATGGTTGGTAAGAGTTCAATGCGATGAACGCTTCTCCAGACATGTGTTTGATGGCGACACCATAATAGGTATCGTCCTCGACATATTGAAAAATGAGGTTCGCGCGTTTGGCTAACACCTGCTCGATGTAAGCGCCAATGAAAACGTGACTGTCAATGACTTGCTCTAAAAAATCTGCCGCGAATGCTTCTGCCGTGTCTTCCGCAATCCGTGCCGATGGCTTCATGGTCGTTCACTCTTGAGACCAACATAATCTTCTATCGCAAATTTCAAACGCTCGAGTTCCATTTTCGCCCGTCGATTTGACAGTGTGCCTCGCAATTCGACCGTCATGCGTTCTTCCTTCATCGAAGCATCCGATGTCAATTCATTGACCGTCAAACCCAGTGCATTCACAAGATCAACGATTCGTTTTGGTTGAATGACGCGACTCTCATTCAACATATGACCAATCAACGCCTTGCTGACCCCGATTTCTTGAGCTAACCAATGTTGCGATTTTCCGTTATCCCTTAGCCATGATTGTATGTTGTTCACAATGATTTTGTTTGCGTTCACGATGACACCCTCCTTTGATTTTATGGTAACCCATTTCAATCATGACTACAAATTTGCAAATTAATTTTGTAGCCTTATTTACCATTGATTTCCCCTCTCTTTATTACGTTGTATAGGAATACATCCTTCAAACAACGAGGGACATCCTCCTATAATGGTTGTTATGCGGTTTTCGCACCTCGCCAACCGTGTCGTTTCGTCAAATCAAACCGGAAGTAGCCTTGAAATGCTGTATCCCATTTGCGCCAAGCCTTATGGATCAAAAGCACGGATTCTCTATAACAACCATTATGCTGTAACCACCTAGGAAACTTGAGACGCGCGCGGGAAAGCAGCCCATCATGCCAGACGCAAACGAACAAATCAAAGAGTGGGAACCGATGATCTTTTACGTCATCCGCCAACTCCATCTCCATCCGAATGAAGTCGACGATGCCGCCCAGACGGCACGGATCGCCCTATGGCGAGCCATCCAAGACGGCAAGACGCTAGGGAAAACGTACTGTTTCATCCGCATCCGTGGGGCGATCTTAAACGAGCGTGCCAAGCAGGCGAAGACGCTCCAGCACGAGGTGACGAGTGAACGACTCCCCGAGCAAATCGATAAGAGCGAGGTGCCGCTGTCCCTTTGGCTAGACGACAAGCGTTCCACTTTACCAAATCGTCATTTCACCTTACTCTGCCATATGCTTCACGGAACTGAAGCCTCACTCGGGTACTCCCCGAGCCGCCTCCGCGCCTACAAGGCCGAACTCCAGCGGATGCTCCGTGAGGACAACGAGTAAGAGGAGAATGAAGATGACCCTACACATGAAAGACGCTGTCGACCAACACGTCCACTACTTACGCATGACCGGAAAATCGGACAACACGGTTAGCCAGGCGACCTATAAGTTCGCCCGTTTCGAAAGAATCATGGGACAGAACCGAACCCTCGATGACTTCAAGACGAGGCAGGACGTCATGCCGTATATCAATGCCCTTCGCTCCGAAGGATGTCAACCGGTGACAATCAACAATTACTTGAGCGCACTCCGTGGTTTGTATGACTGGGCCATCACCGAGCAGCTCGTCACGCACAATCCATTCCATCAACTTCGCGTGAAAGTGACGGAACGGACACCTTCGGACGTCCCTACACCAAGCGACTTACACCGAGTCATCGATGCAATCGACGTCCCGCTGTACCGAACGTTTTTGACGCTCCAGCTGCATACGGGGATGCGCATCAACGAGGTAAGGCAACTGACACTTGATGCCATCGATTTGAATGCGCGTCTCCTGTACATCCACGAATCGAAGACGGGGAAACCGCGCAAGGTCCCACTGAACGATGCGGCTCATGCGATGATGACGACGTACCTCGAGGAAGAGCGCCGATGCATCGATTCACCATATGTCTTCCCGAGTGCCCGCGGCGAGCTCATCTGCAAGACGACGATCAACCGTCACCTGAAACGTGCCGCCGAGGACGTGCTCGGTACATCCGTCACGTCGCACACGCTAAGGCACGCCTTCACGTCACATCTCTATGACAAGGGCGTCAAGGAGACAACGTTGTCCGAACTGCTCGGCCATAGCGAGCCGAAGACGACCCGGCGCTATATCCGTGTGCGCGAGGATCATCTGCGGGATGCTGTGGAAAGACTGACGTTGGAATGAATACAGGAACATAAAAAATCCGGTCCACGAGGGACCGGATTTTTGATCATCTTTTCATCACATATACCTTCAATAGATATCCGATGATTCCAATCAATGCGGCAATCGCAAGATACACGATTGGCACGAGAAGTTGCGGGGCTGTCAAAGATACAACGTAAATAAACATTGCAGTAATAAAGAAAAGTAGTAGGAACAAGCTGACATGTTTCAATGTATTTCCCCCTTCACAATCTGCACGCTTTAGACCGTCCTCACTGAGTCACTTTATCACCTCGATCTAATCGCCGTCTCGGTAGTCTATTTTTTTTGACAGGTCAAATACAGTCCTTATTCGAAATTAAAAATATAGAAAATTAAGGGAATAAATTCACCTCATGGTATACTTTGAAAAAGAAGTAAATCCAATTTTTGAGGTGTATCTATGAAACGAATCTTACTCGTCCTCGTCTTGATCGGCGCGTGGGGATCTGTCACCCCGACCGACTCCGCTCAGGCTGCGACGAACCCGTTCCACATCCGCTCTGTCCCGAACGACATCGTCTATGAGATGAAGAATGGGAAGTTGACGAAAGTGGCGACCTACTCGACGACGAAGCGCTATGCGGCAATCAGTACGTCCGGCTGGTACTATGTCGCCCTGAGCGGTGGAAAGAAGGTGTACATAAAGAAGAGTCAGGCGAAGCTTTTACTAGCCGCCCCCATCACCCGTTCGAACTTGACATCGAGTGGGACGGTACGACTGGCGCACGAATACATGCGACAAATGGCACCGCATGCCCCTTATGAATACGAGCGTCTCAGTGAAGCGAAGGCGATTGATTACGCGAACCGGGCCCTTCGCGGGGATTGGTACGTCCCGTCCACCCCGCATCGTCTGTCGGTCCCAAACATCGACACGTTCGACTGGCACCGGGACATCCCGAGCTCATCAAGCAACTCGTATCCATTCCAGATCCACTATTTGACGGTGTTGAACCAACTGACGCAAGCCTACAATGCGACAGGCGACACCGCATATTTGAAATACGGGATGCGCGTCGTGAAGAGTTGGACGAAAGCCCACCCCGTCGCCTACTACAAACAGTACCGTTGGCCGTATAACGACCACGGCACATCGGTCCGGACGTTCCACTTGTTGAACTTCTGGGACGTGTATAAGTCGTCGTCCCTTTACAAAGACACGGCATTCACGGGTCTCATGCTGCGGACGCTCCATGAGCATGGCACGTTGCTCGCGACATCGAGTTTTTATAAGTATGAACATAACCACGGGGTGTTCCAGGACATGGCGCTCACGGCGATCGCGCAGACGTTCCCGCAGTTCGACCAAAGCGCGAGATGGAAAACCATCGCTGACAGCCGGCTCGACAAACAGATTCGCCACAGCATCACGTCGGACGCCGTCCATCTCGAGCATTCACCAGGCTATCAGGCGTATATGTATCACGTGCTCGACCGCTTCGTCATCTGGGCAGACGACAACCGCTTCACGCTCCCGTCGAGCATGAAACGTGTCGAATATATGCCGAAACAGCTGACGTATATGGTGAAGCCGAACGGGACGCTCCCAATCTTCGGGGACACGTCCGGGGCACGACGCATGACGTCGATCATCCCGCATATCGAGGACTTCCCACAGCTCGCCTACGCGGTCTCGGGAGGGAAGGTAGGGTCACGCCCACCGCTCAAGGTAAAGAAAATCAGCACGCAATATAGCTTCATGCGCGAATATTGGTCCGCCCCACCACGCGCCTTCAATCAGGCGACGCAAGTGATGATGACGGCGGGCTATCACAGCAACGCCCATAAGCACGCCGACGATTTGAGCATCGACTTGTACGGGCTCGGCCGCGACTTCATCATCGAGACGGGTCGCTACGGCTACACGAACCGCCCGGAACGACAACGCGTCTTCGGGGTCGATGCTCACAATACGGTCCATCGGGACGGGTCGAATCTCGACTTGAGCACGTCGATGCGCGAGAAGAGTAAGATCGTCACCGTCAAAAACCTCGGTCCGTCACTCCTCGCGATGGGTGAAAGCAAACTCATCGGCAAAGGGGCGACCCATCGCCGGACGCTCGTCTATGACAAGGCGCAGACGCTCGTCGTCTATGACCGGATCAGCTCCCCGACACAGGAGAAGTTCGTGCAGCGATTCCACCTTGCGGAAGGTCTGAAACTGCTCCAAAGCTCGATGGCGACCCAGAAAGTCGTCTATGGCGACTCGAACGGCCGGACGATCCAACTCATGCAGCTCAATCTAAAAAATTCGTCGATGCGCAACAGCACGA
Source organism: Exiguobacterium sp. s101 (assembly GCF_018617835.1). Taxonomy (NCBI): domain Bacteria; kingdom Bacillati; phylum Bacillota; class Bacilli; order Caryophanales; genus Exiguobacterium; species Exiguobacterium sp. s101. The sequence continues at coordinate 30,964 of NZ_JACSKX010000002.1, forward strand.
GCTTCGTCGCCGTCGAGGATTACGAGTGGAAGCCGCGTCCACAAGTCATCTCGTATAACACCGGGAAAGACGTGCGCTACCTCACGCTCATCCGACTCGACCAGTCGAAGACGACGATCCGGTCGGCGAGTGTGAAAGTATCCGGTTCGAACTACATCGTGACGTACACGCTGTCGAATAAAGAAATGAAACAGATTAGTGTGCCGATGTAAACAAACAGGTCCTTTACGCCATGTTCGCGTAAAGGACCTGTTTTCATGTTTATGCCGTCTTCCGTCTTGTCGTCCACAGGAACCCGACCCCGATGGCGAGAAGCACCAAGCCGATCAACCAACCATTCGACGATTCGCCACCTAAGAATGGGAGTCGCTCCGTCAATGTCGGTTTCTTGCTGCCGCCTGCACCGAGTGTCGATTCAGAGTCGGCGTCATCGTAACCGCCTCCTCCGGCACCGCCAGGGATTTCTGTCTCTTCAAATTCGAAATACTCTGCTGTGTTTTCTACAGTGATCTGTTGTTCGTTCGCACCACCACGCTCGAATCGGATTGTCCATGTCGCCTCGGTTTCCACGAGCGTGTACGTGCCGAGTCTCAAGTCGGTCACGCGCGCTTCACCCGACGCATCCGTCGTGAGAGTGATCACCTTACCGGTTGAATCGGTCAACGTGAACGTGGCCCCTTCGAGCGGTTCACCCGTCTCACTGTCGACCTTCTTGACGAGGAGTGTCTTGATGCGGTCGTTCTCTACCTTGACCGTCTTCTCGACATCTCCGCGCTCGAACGTGAATGCATACGGTGACTCATCTAAGAAGTACCCCTTCGGTGCCTTCGTCTCGACGAACTGATAGTCGCCTGGAACGAGCCCCTCGACGACAATCTCTCCGTCTTCATTCGTGACGAGGTCCGCTTTCACGACTTCGCTATCACCGTTCAACAGCTTGAACGTCGCACCGGCCAACACATTACCGGTCTCGCTGTCCGTCTTGACGAGTCGCACCGTTTTGTACAGGTCGTTCGTCACATTGACCGCGAGGACTTCATTCGTTCCGCGTGTGAGCGTGAACTCGTGTTTTGTCGTATCTAAGATATAACCTTCTGGTGCCTTCGTCTCGACGAACGCGTAGTCGCCCGGTTCGAGGTCACGGACGAAGATCTCTCCAGACGCATCTGTGACAAGTCCTGCACGGACAACGTCACCCGACGCATCGATCAAGTCAAATGTCGCACTCGGAAGCACGTTTCCTGTCGTGACGTCCGTCTTCGTGAGTCGGACTGACTTTTTCTGTTCATTCGTGACAGTGAGTGTCGTCGGTGCTACTTGACGAGATGCCACGATGAACGTGTGCTCTTTCGAATCGAGCAAGTAACCGTCCGGCGCTTTCGTCTCGACGAACGCATAGCTGCTCGGTGTGAGTCCGCCGACATAAATCTCACCTGTCGCGTCCGTCACGAGTCCGGCGCGGATCGTCGTCCCAAACGAATTGACGAGATTGAACGTCGCCCCCGCTAGACGGTCGCCCGTCTCCGAGTCGACTTTCGTCATCCGGACCGATTTGTATGAATCGTTCGTCGCAATCACTTCTGTGACATCGTTCGTCCCGCGTACGAGCGTGAACGGACGGGCCGTCATGTCGAGCATGTACCCAGACGGTGCGACCGTCTCTTGGAAGTAGTACTCGCCCGGGTTCAATCGGTCGACCAAAATCTCCCCGTTCGCATCCGTCTTCAAGCCCGCCTCGACGAGGACACCGTCCTGTCGATAGAGCGAGAACGTCGCATTGGCGAGACGTGACCCGTTGATTACGTCCGTTTTGATGAGACGGACCGACTTTTGTTGTTCGTTCGTGATGGTGATCTGTTCATCGATGTCTTGCCCGTACTCGACCGTGAACGCATGAGGCGTCTTGTCTAAGATGTAGCCGGTCGGTGCGGTCTTCTCGATGAACGTGTACGTGCCGATGTCTAGGCGGTCGACGACGACCGTCCCGTCTGCTCCCGTCGTCACGTTGTCACGGACGACTTCGTTCTTGTCGTTATATAACGTGAAGACGGCGCCTTGAAGCGTGGCGTTCGTGTCTTTATCCACTTTCGTCAACTTCACACGCTTCATCGTCTCGTTTTTGACGTTGTCCTTTTGAACGGCGTCACTCTCGAGCGTCACCGTGAACGTATACGCCTTTTCAGGTAACACGTATCCGTCCGGCGCCTTCGTCTCGACGAGCTGGTACGTGCCGAGGTCGAGGTCCTCAATCAATAGGACACCGAACGCATCGGCCGCGAGCCCCGTGCGGAGCGTGGTTCCGTTCGTGTCTTTCAAGTCAAAGACGGCACCTGGGAGCGCCAAGCCCGTCTTCCAGTCGACTTTCGTCACTTCGATTGACTTGAACGGCTGGTTCTGTACACCGACTGTCGTTGTCGTCAATTGGTCTTTCACGATGGAGAAGCCATGCTTCTTCGCATCGAGGAGATGATCCGTCGGCGCCTTCGTCTCAACGAAGGCATACATGCCCGGCTCGAGGCCTTTCACGGTGATTTTGCCGTCCTTGTCCGTCACGAGTCCTTGGCGGACGATGTTGTCCGAAGCGTCATATAACGTGAACTCTGCTCCTTCGAGTACCTTGCCGGAAGTCGACGTCTTCGTCAATTCGACGTCTTGACGAATCGTGTCGTTTTTGACGGTCGTCGCCTCGTTCACATCGTCAATCGTGATGTTGCGGGATGCCGTCGCGATCAAGTAACCGTCCGGCGCTTTCGTCTCGACTAGACGATAGTCCCCGTAAAGGAGACGACCGAACGTCAAGGTCCCATCGGTTCCTGTCGTGCCGCGACGGACGGTACGGCCACTACCGGTGTCAACCAAGTCGAACGAGGCCCCACTTAAGTTCTTCTCGCTCAACTCATCCGTCTTCGTAATCGTCAATTCACCGAGCTCTCCACTCGCCGTCCCCATTCCGGACGTGCGGGCGACTCGGACCTTCGATTGTTTCGTCGTCGTGTTCTCGGATACCTTATCCGCCGTCACATAGACGTCGTTCGTGATGTCCGTTCCGACCGCGGCCAAGATATATGAGTCATACTCTAAGATGTACGGGCGATTAATCGGGTCGTTGAACGATAGTTCGAACTCGCCCATCTCTTGGATTGCTCTGACCGTGTACGCATCCGTCGACAGCTTCCCTGCCTTCGTCACCTTGCCGTTCGGGGCGACCGTCGTCTCATAGACGCTTAATGAATCGAGCAGGACGTCCTGATTGTTCGATGGGACGTCACGAATGACAACGTTTTGTAGCGATGATTGTCCGAAGTTGATGTCGATCGTCCAGGCGATGAGCTTTCCTTGTTGGACGCCTCGTTTCTCGTTATATTCGCCACCGTGACGAATCGTCACCGTCGCCGGCAAATTGCCGAGCTCGGTCTCTCCGTCTGTGACGATGGCCGTGTTTTTATAGGACGGTGCGATTTTCGTATCGTCGATGTTCGTGTCATATGTGATGACGTACGCGCCATCCGTCGGCTCGTTGAACGTCAACACGAAGCCTGTGTCGCTCCACACGACGTTATACGCGGACGCCGGGATCGGGGTCGCATCGACCGAGTAGGCGTTCGCCCCACTTCCGCGTGTCATCTTCGCGACAGTGAAGGAATCCTTGTCCGGTACTTGCGTCCCTTCCCACGTGTCGGTGACGGTCAGGTTCGTCGTCGCATACTCGTGGTAGTTGATCCCGATTTTCCAAGTGATGTCCTTCGTGACGGCGTTATACGTGCCCCCTTTGAATCCGTTGTTGCGCGTGTTCGAGGCCGGATCGACAGAGTCCTTCGTCGTCACCGTGCGCGCTTCCGCTAATTCGTTATCCCAATTGACGGTCGCCTCGTTGACGAAGCTCGTATTGTTCGCGTCCAGACGCTCGCGATAATCGAATGCTGTTTGATATGTGATCAGGTGTCGTTCCGTCAATTGCGTGTTGAAGTTGATCGTGAAGCCGTTCACGTCAGGCGTGACCGTATAGTCCGTGCCTTTCGTCAACCCGCTGATTGAAAGCGAGTCCTCGATGAACATCAAGCCCTCGTTCGGGAACGTATCCGTGATGACGCCATCGTTCATCACGCGTTTATCCCGGTTCAACTCGAGCGTCCACTCGATTGTTTCAGCCGCATAGTTTGGTGCCTTGTGCGTCTTTCGTAAGACAGCTTGCCCGATCGACTGGGTCGCCGACTTCTTCCAGCCGTTCACTTCAATCGTGTTCGTCACACTGCCTGAGGAGACGATACGGTTTTTCGCTTGTGTTTCATACACGAGTTGATACGCTGTCCCGTTCTTCGGCAGGTCGAACGTGAATCCTTCGAGCCCTGTGTCCGTGATTTTGCTTGTCGTCACAGGAACCTCAACTCGATTCGCGATGTTCCCGTTGGCATCGAGTGTCACTTCAAATAACGTGAGCCCATCTAGTTCATGCGTGTCGGTGAACAAATCCTTCACCGTGAGCGAACTCAAATTCCGTTGCCGGAAGTTGATGTCCGACACCCATTCAATCGTCTGGGTGACATCATCATAATTCGGCGTCCGTTTCTCGAGCTCCGTCCCACGTCCGACAGCGACCGTCGCCGAGGCCGTCGCCTTATCGAACGACGTCCCTTCGAGGTTCGTGACATTGTTGAACGTCGCCACCTCTTCATCGAGGATATCCGTTATAAAGGTGAGGCGATAAGCGTTTTGGATCGTCCCGAAGTCGATGGCGAGACCATCCGTGGTGTCGACGGTGAGACCCGTCACCGCCTCTTCGCGGAGAACGCTCCCGTCCATCGCCATGACGAGTCGCGTCACCGTCATGCTGTCGGCGCGATACGCCAGACCTGCAGGGATCACGTCCGTCCAGCGGGCATCCTCGATCTGCTTCAGCCCTTTGTTCAACTCGACCGTCCATTCGATCGAGCTCGGGTTGTACGGTCGGTCGGCGACACCGGCTTTCGTGATGTCTTTCCCTGGCGTCTTCAATCCGACCGGTAACGTTTGCGAGAGCTGGTTTTCGATTGGGGTGATCGTGACCGTCCGCTCTTCTGAGATTTCGGTCGTCTCTTTCACTTGCGTCAGAGCTTGAATCGTCCCTTCGATGTTTGAGTATTTGTAAACATTGTCGTTGAATGTCATCGTCGCTGTCCCGTCAAGGGCGAGCGAGTATGTTCCCATCGACTGACCGTTAAAGTTGAGCGGTGCGTTCGTGACCGCGTCATACACTTTCAACTCACTCGGCATTTGGAACGTGAACGTCGACCCGTCCGTATAACTGTGCCCGTTCGAGATCGACCAGTTGTAGTTGATCTCGACGATCGAATCGGGCGTGACCGTACTCACCTCAACGTTTTCCGTTGTCGTCGTCCGAATCGTGTACGATTTCAAAATATTTTCGGTGATCGTCATGACCGGGTTGTCCGGTGGCTGCGGGTCCGTGATGACCGGGTCCCCTTCCGCATACGCCATTCGCGAGACAGCGAACGGCTGCATGACGAGCAATATGGTCAAGACCATGGATAACCATCGTTTCATGTGCGTTTCCTCCTGCGTCTTTGTTTGCAGACATCACAAACGTGGAACAAGGAGATTCGCCTCAAAGAACATACCAAAAAAAGGTCGCCTTCTCGGAAGAGACCTTGGTCGTCATTCAGTCATAGAGTGTGGCACGATAGTCAGAGGTGCTACGATACGTCGTCGTCCGTCGCTCGGTCACTTCACGCGTCACATCGATGACACGCCACTTGCCACTCACGAATACTTCGTTCCACGCATGATAGCCGTCGACGCCTTTCGCCGTCCCCATCACGAGACGGGTCGGGATGCCTTGGGCACGAAGGAGCGCTGCGTTTAGTGACGCGAAGTCATAGCAGATCCCCCGTTTCGTCCGAATCGTGTCGGCGTTATTCGGCAGATAAGTCGATGAGAGCTTCATGAGCTTGTTGTCGTCATAGTCAACGAGTCGGTTGACGTGACGGCTCGTCACGAGCGTTTGTATCGAAGTGGAGTAAGATGAACGTGACAACGACGAGGCGAGACGCGATGTCGCAGAATCAATGGAAACATGTTGGGTGGAATGAAGATACGGTGCCGTCGAATGGACGAGGCGGACCGTTTTCTGAAGGCGGTAGAAGCGTTTATAGCGTTTCCCGTCCGATGACTAGTAAAGCGTGAATGAATAGTCCCCATTCCCATAGTTGACGTTGAAATGATTCTTCCCTCTATAGACATCGTAAGTACGGACCTGCTTGCCTTGTCGCACCTCGAACTTGAACGATCCTTTGTCCTTATTTGAGATGTACACGTCGACTTTCCCCGTCCGTGTATCGACACGCGCGCTCGTCGCATCTGCGACGGCAGGTCGCACCACAATCAGTGCGAACAACAATACCAACATCCCTGCGAAGAATTTCTTCACGAGACAAACCTCCTTTGGAAACTGGCTGCCATTTTACAGGCCCTATAGCTTTGCGTCACTCGCTTTCGCGTAGTTTTGCCATTATCAGTGAAGTCTTACCCTTTAACCTTAGCATAAGGGGTATCATGACGATGTCCGACTTTTAAATATTATGGGAATGAATGTGCTGAAATGAACGCGTAAAAACCCTCAACGTAAGTGACGTAAGAGGATCTAGCGGAATCTGTCAAGAACAGTCAAATAGACAATAATCTTTCATTATTTTGAGCGGAATGACAATTGCTCAGTGAATGGGAAACGACGATGGATTCGTTGTTTCACAACTCGTGACAGTGTGACAAACGAATTTAAGATAAAACCGAGGGTCGGAAGCGCCAGTAACAATAAGACGTAAAAAAGAACATCGTTCAATGGACACAGCTCCTTCGTAATAGATGAGTAGAATGATTAAAAGTTCCAAATCCTTCACTTGAATTGTGTGGAAACAGAACATTGTATTATGGATTGGAATTCAATTAATACCTATATATAACATTAGTGTAACGTTATTGTAACAAACATTCTGTTTGTTTTTAATAAAAAAGGGGAATTAATTGTGTTGGCTATAGGTCTTTCGTTCGACAGGAAGTGACAAAATGATCAGACACATAAAAGACGAACCCGTTTGAGTTCGACTAACGATTGGGCGTTTAGTTGTTTGATTGTCGTTTTTTTGAGACTGAACACCGTAACCACGAAACTTTTAAGCTCCACTACCATCGTTGCTTTGGATCCAATATCAATTCTCACGAATGCAACGCACAAAGATAAACCCAATTCAGCCACTCTTGATGGTTTGGGACCTACCACATCGATTGCATATATCATAGAATTCATCTGAATTGATATTTCGATCCCTTAGACTTTTCTCCCCCCTCTTAATTCGTAGTTCAAATATCAAAAGAAAAGAACCGCCATCGGCGATTCCATTCCTTCAATTCATTCTCTTCTCAACCCGCTTCATCTGCTCCACATCTTCTCGCTCCATCGTATGTTTACAGAGCGGGAAGTTCAAACATCCATAAAACTTCCCGTTCTTCCCGTTCCGTAGCACAAGATATCCCCTACATGATGGACAGACAATCGGATTATGAATAATACTTGGATGATTCGCCGTGTAGTCACAGCCCGGGTAGTGACTGCAACCGACAAACGTCGACTTTCGATTTGCCCGTTCCCGAATGACCAAGTGACCATCCAAACAGCGAGGGCATTTCGGATTATCCCGTATGCTTTTGCCCTCCTCGATTCCCATTTCATACGGGACTTGCTGTTCTTTGATCAACTCTTTGACAAAGGTCGACATGCGGTCATCCGGCGTCAGCACATACGTCGTATGTTTCGTCCGTGTCAACGCCACATAGAACAGACGACGTTCTTCTCCAAACTCCAATTCTTCTTGTTTCTGAAGGACGAATGACAATAGCGGGTCATCCATAATCTTATTCGGGAAGCCATTCTTACTGTTTGCCGTATTGATCAAGATAACGTTCTCTGCTTCGAGCCCCTTTGAACGGTGAGCCGTCAAAAAGGAGATTCGAAGATTCGGATGCGTCCGGTCTATCACTTGCACTTCATCTTTCATGTGCTTCACTCGAAATGAAGCGCTCCCCTCAATTGACTTGATGTCAAAGTTGTTCCGTCCGACGAGTAGTACGTCCGACTCCGGACCATGTGATTGAACGATTTGATCAAGCGCTCTACGTAAGGCGACTTCAAAGTCGTTCTTCCCCTTGATCCCCATCACGCGAACAGGTGTGGTCAGTCGTTTTCCCGAAGAGAGGTTCTTTCGGATTTGACGCTTGTTCTTCATCACGAATCGACCAGCGATATCGATTAATTGTTGTGAGTTGCGGTACGTGTTCTCAATTTTTAATAGAGCACTCTTCCCGAAATAACGTTCAAAATCTGTGAACAGACTCAAATCAGACCCCGCAAACCGATAAATGGACTGCCAGTCATCTCCCACGCATAGGATGGTCGCCGTCGTCTTCTTCCGTATCGCTTTAATCAGACGATAGCGACTGACGGAGACATCCTGGTACTCATCGATGATGATATATTTGTACGGCAAATGGACGGCATCGGACGAAACAATCGAGGTCGCTTCGTTGATCATGTCATTGAAGTCGATTTTGTTTGCTCGTCGTAGATGCTCCTCATACATCTGGTACATCGGTTTGACGAGACGAAAAAAGAGGAGTGCTCGTTGGTAATGAAACAAATCCTTCTTGTTCAAACTCTGTGCGAAGACATCAAATTGAGACTCCATATAATGGTTCGATTTAAACAATTGAAGAAAGCTTGACACAAAATCGACGAAGTCGTTAAAATGACTCTTTTGTTTCGTACGATATAACTTTTCGAATACTACTTTCGGGTCCACTTCCCGGAAGACAACACCTTGCTTCAATAACTTCAACCGTAGTTGATCTAACAAATTCCCTTCTTGCCGGTAATATGAATACGTCTCCATCAGCTTCGTTCCGTGTTCACGATGCAGCTGTCGTTTCCACTCCATTCCGTCGAGATACTTCTGTTCCTCGATTGGACTGAGCCACGGGGCACGATTGTCCCGGTTGATTCCGAAGTGTTCTAAGTACAAATCGTATTCTGGCAGATAAAAGTCCGGTTGATACTGACGATGATACCGAGTCGCTGTCTGATAAGGGTAGTTCTTCTCATATTCATATTCGATGCCGTTCAAGAATAAGAAGTTCGCAATCATGACCTCTTCGAGACTCTTGACCTTCTCTTCTTGAATCGTGATCTTCTGTCTTTGTTGTGTGGCAATCATCTCAGCAGCTGAGAGGGATTTCCATACTTTACTGCGTAACGGTTCTAAATCCACATGCTTATTGTAGTCGTGATATTCCCCGGCCGTATCAAACTCTTCAATCCCTTTTGGAATGTAGAAATAGTACCCGAAGAAGTCGATCAGCTCTTTCATACGATGCGGATGTTCATAGAACTGATGCATACAATAATCACGGATAACTTTTTTCAATTCGTCCTCGACTTGCGGTTTTTGTTTTCGACCTTCGGCAATGATCCCCATCCCAAGACCATGGAACGTCTTAACCTCCACAGGGATATAAAGCCGTTCGCAGATTCGCTCCTTCATCTCTTCGGCTGACTTCTTAGTGAACGAAATTAACAAGATTTCATGAGGCTGTACTTGTTTTCGTTCAACCAAGTATTTCACTTTCGCAGCAATCGTCAACGTCTTCCCAGACCCGGCACCTGCGACGACGAGGTTCGCATCCTCATTGACAATGACCGCACGTCGTTGTTGGGCATCGAGCGACTTCTCGTCAATTGAGTCAAAGAAAGATTGGGTACGCTTCAACTCTTCGGTCACATATGTTTCATTCCAGTCTTCCACCTGTCGATCAAGGCCACGATAAAGGTGTATGAACGAAGTCGCTTCCGGAACAGAATCGTCTTTAAAGAAGTCGTATACGCCTCGATAATCGCCGAGAAGTCGTTTCCGTAATGAGTTACCGATATAATGACATCGCGCCGCTTCGACGTCGCGATGAAAAGACGCCATCTGCTCATAATATGTAAGGAGTCGTTGATTGATTCGTTCGACTCGTTCATCGAGTTCTCGCCAAACATTCAACAACTCACCTGATACATGAACGTATGCAGTGTTCAGTGAAACGACTGAAGATGGGAGCGAACCGTCCTCATGTTTCAATTTGGTTTGTGTTGTCTCATCTAGTAGGAACCCTCGTTCACTCAGTTCATAAACATGATGAAAGCGTCCTTTCTCCTGCATCACTTCTTCTAGAGAAATGAGCGACTTGGAAACTTCCCATGCCACCATCTGCTCCTTCAAATTGTCCAAGCCGATTTGTAAAACATTCACGTCATGTTTTAAATGCGGTAAGACACGTCGTATCATAAAGAATCGTTGTATCGAATGGATCCATCCCATATCATCACCATACCATTTACAATATTTTCAATACCCTTTTAGTTTATCAAAAAACTTGTTAAGAAGAGCTTAAATCCTTTTAATGATTTACAAAAAGAAACTGAGCCTAGGTAGACTCAGTTTCCTAATGTTCTATCAATCTTTAATAGTGTAATTATTTAAAGAGTTCTAATCGAATCAGAGTAGCGAGTTTTATAATTCATCTCTCTCCGTCCTGTTTTAAGCGTAGGAGATACATGCCAAGTGAATTGTAATCACCTATGACTGCGAGTTGCATATCTGTTTTCAGAATCTCATCTGCAGCAAGCAGGTTCGCAAAATTTAAATTCCCGTATACTTCATTCGGATACATAGTAGGATATGCTTCTTCGATAGCTTTTGAGACTTTCGATGTAAGTAGATCACCTTTTACAAATAATATATTATTCTTTAAGTCTATCATGACCCCGCCATCCTCAACTGGGATATATCCTACGGTTTCTTCTGAAATAGCGTCTGTTTTCTCAACAATCAACATACGACTGTTGAATTTAGAGTTAAAGACTGCCTGATATGCTTCGGTAATCAACACATCCTCGCGCACATATTGGAATGGAGTCAGTTTCATTTTAGGTTCAGAAGAATTGAAGAGTGGTGAATCGAGTAATTCTTGAACAGTAGAACCTTCTTCAAACATAATGTGATACGAGTTTAGCATACCAAACTCAAATTTCGAACTTGTGATGTAATCATATTGTGGAAAATGTTGACCTTCCTTTGCATACTCGTATGTGATTGCTTCATCTCCATGTGGAATATGCAAAATAATCGTCTTGGACAGATGTTTATAATTTGTTTGGAACGTGTATGTTATCACGACATGTCGAACCTCGCCGTTTTTGTCGGGACGGTCAGGAATCATATATTTGTTGCCTTGAATATCCTCTGACGAAATGTAGAAGTAAATTCCTTCAGGCTCAGTAGGTAGAGAAATATACGCACCAATCTCATTCTCAGCGTTTTGAATGATTGGAACGAACGTCTTCATAGCGTCTTCTAAAGCTTGTGGAGTAGGTAATTGTTTCTGGAACTCATTATTCATATTCCAGTAGGCCAGTGCTAAACGTTTATACTCAAACGAATCGTCTTTTTCTCCTACCTCGTCACTATTTAGTGACATTAATAGCGTGTTCACACTCTGAAACTTTTCGAAAATATTCTCCACAACATCATCTTTAGATAAATCATCATTTAACAAAATTTCAATTTCTCTTAACAATTGTCGAATATCTTTTTGAATCGCAAGTTCATTTTGCGAGAGAACGATAGGATTGAATTTCACTGGCACATGGTTAATGACTACATCTTCTGGTTTGACGACTTGAACCATCACATCGTCAGCCGCTGAAATGGTCTCGATTTTGGATTGCGGACCGAACGTGAGAAATGCTTGTTTCAATACATTCACCTCGTCAAATTCTCCTTCGAGATTTACGGAAGCCGATGTATCAATTGTTATTACTTTTACCAATTCAGCCTGACGGTTAATAATCCGTGCTCCATTCGTATCTTCTAACCGAAGCTCAGCTAAATATCCACTGTTGTCAAACGTACTTTCTGCTACATCTTTAATCAAAACTGTACCTGTCACGTTCGCTTTGTTAATCACTGTCGCATTTGGAGTGTTGACGGTCAAATCACCTTCAATCGTCCCAGCTCCAATCGTAACCGTACCGGCTTCATTATGGTTGATCCCCACATTGCCAGTCACCTTGAATCCGTTTAATGCTAAATCGACCTTACGTGTGAGTGAAAGATTACCTACAATATCGTTCAACAAACGAATTCGCTGTACAGTAGTATCTTGGAGCGCATCGTTTAATTGAGTGAGTGTTGCGACCGAAGTCGTTTTCACTACGCTATTCCTGCCTTATACCACATAACGGCTTTCGAGTCAGGCCTACACCGCACGTGCGCCTTTCAGCGCATACGGCGTGCCGTCAGTCCTTGCTTATTTACCCGTTATTAGTATACATAAATTAGCAATACCCATTTTACATTTTATAGAAAAAAGAGAATGATTTTCTCAAATTCTAGGACTTATCTTGATTGTAGATTTTCAAATCCGTTATCACTTGTCTGTTCCTGAATACGCAAAAACGACTCTAGCAAGAGCTAGAGTCGCATAAAGAAATTAAATTTGTGATGAAGTGAGATACTGATCGAACTCTTCTAAGAATTTCGTCAAACTATCCACGTTGATCGTGTAAGTATTATCCGAAGGAGACACTTGACCATTTAGATCAGCAAACTCATTCAATTTAGCCAATGCCGCTTCATTTCCAGCACCAATGACCTTGTCCAACACTGCTACATTCGCTGTGATGACAGACGACGACGTACCATCAAATGTCACGACTGCCTGATAAGCTGCTTTCATTGTTTCGACATCGGTTGAAGTAACGTCAGATTTTAACTTAGTTGAGAACGTAACTTTTGCCGTTTCATAAGCGAGACCTGCGTTGAACGTATGACGTACAACTGATTCAGCTTGATACCCCGCACCTTTGCGCTCGAGTACAAAGTTAGCTACAGATTGTTTCTTACCTGTATCGAGACTCGCATAAGAATCTGCTGAAACATTGATTCCTAAACCCGTTGCGTTTGTTTCTAACGCACTGACCATCTCCGATTTCGTTGCTGCTGCATTAATAGCTTGGATTGCTGCGCTATTCCCATCTTATATCGAGTCAAAAGACTCAAATTTCGATTTGGACCTACACCGCACGTGCGCCTTTCAGCGCATACGGCGTGCCGTCAGTCCTTGCTTATTTCCCCATATTCACTATAACAAATAAAGGGTATTAATCCATTTTTAAACATATAAAAACCGGTATCAGCAATATTGCTGATACCGATTAAAGATAGGTTACTCATTCCGCCGATTGTACAGGTGGCATCGCTTTAAAGAAAGCTTGAGCCATTTGGTTCCATGACGTATAGTCTTTACCTTCGTTAAATACTGTTATCAAAATCTCATTTTCGGTATTAGGATCTTGGATTTTTTTAAAATCAGCAATCGCTTGTTTCAAACCAATTACAACGTCTTTAGAATTATTGTTTCCACTGACTAATGGAAGAATCTCTTGGTTTTTTTCATAGGCAATTGCAACTTTACCGATGAAGTCATTAACATTAAGATCCTCTACCTTTTCTGCACTGTTCACAGAGACCAAAGCATCTTGAGTAGCAGTACGGTTTTCGACAGCTGCATTGAACAACTCTTTGAAACGAGCAATTGTCCAAGGTTCTTCTTCATTACGGTTCGCAAGGATGTCTGTGATGACTGCCATTTGGCGATCACCCTGACCTTTATCACCAAGCACATCTGAATTATACAATTTGTCATAAGACGTCAAATCTAATTGTAATGCCTGAGCAGATGTTTCAATCACTTCTTTTAATTCATCTTTATCAGATGTTGAATTGATTTTCTCCATTGCTTCTGTATCAACCACAGCTTTACCTTCACCAGTAGTAGTTTCTACAGTCCCACCAGAAACTGATGCTTGAACGTTTGCATCCGTGTTTAAATCATTGATTACCGAACCGTTAGCCAAGTTCAATTGTGTATTTTGTTTCACAGTAACTTTTGTGAATCCACCTTGGAGGTTCACAGGTTGCACAGTGTCAATCACAAGGTTTTGAATCTGGCTGTTTTGACCGTTGATGAAACGTGGCGTTCCTGTTGCATCCTGAATAATAACGATGTTGAGGAGACCGTTGTTTGTAAACGTGTTGTCTGCTACATCAGTAATCGTAGTTGTACCGTTTACAGTTGCTGAGTTGGTAAAGCTCACGCTTGGCGTATCTACAGTAAGATTACCAGTAATTGTGCCTTTTGAAAGAGTGATCGTTCCGCTTTCCTCTGTATCAAACGAAACGTTGCCTGTGATTGTCCGCCCATTCAAGTCAATGTCCACTTTACGCGTAACATTTAAATTACCTTGAATGTTATTATTAATCACAATTTTTTTAACTGCTGAATTAGAGACAGCAGCATTAAATGTTTCTAACGAAGATACATATACTACGCTATTCCCGTCTTATACCGAGTCAATAGACTCAGATTTCGGTTCGGGCCTACACCATACGTGCGCCTTTCAGCGCATACGGCGTGCCGTCAATCATAGTTTAAATTGCTTATTTCCCCTAAATCTAATCTACCAATATTTTCTTATAGATACAAGTCCTAATTTATGTATTTTATTGGTATTTTAATTTCCCTTTAATTCTAAAATTTTAACCACAATAAAACCACCTCTCTCCAATTTGGAAAGAGGTGGTCTAAGAGATCATCAGAGTGACTACTAATTTGTGTCGTCATCAATCAGTTTTCTCATTTTTGGGGAAATAAGCAACTGTTTCTGACTGACTAGGTTCCTTCGCTCCCACCAGTTTTACCCTCCCTATGTGTTACCACATAAGTACAAACGGCTAGTGATCGACGCTACTATGAACCTGCTGCCATCTTTACGACGTCACGGGTGCTGATTCACCTCGTTCGTAAAGACTTCAAACGTTCCATCATGTTTATCCCTATTTTTAGTAACCGTAGACCTCCACTATTCAGATATGAGCAAGAAAGCGATTAACAGTCAATTCGCACTTTCCTCAACCCGACATTGCATTCGGGAGAATCATCTTCGAACTCCTAGCGATTCGCGAAGACGATCGATTCATTCTGCCTACATGGATTCGTTGACCTGATCATAGTTACTTTTTAAAGAGTCCCGCCTCGACTGCTTCGAGTACGACTTCACCTGACTTAGCCCCTCACACGTATCAGCGTGTGATTGGACCCAGGAGGATTAGACACTCATCGTTGACTGTTGGATGAGGAATGGAATCACACCATTCAATTCAACATGATAGTTAGGAATACTCCCGTCCGGATCCTCGAGGTCAGATAGACCTCGAGTTAGCGGACAACGTTTCGTTTAATTTTATTAAGGAGTTTCAACGTCAAACTCTTCAGTTGCAGTGATCTTGATTGGTGAAGCTGAGTAACCGTTCAAGTTGTAACGAGCATTAAATGCCGCCTCTGCGTCGCCTGTTGCGTAAGCTTTTTCAGTACCGTTTGAGAAGAATGATACATCACCAGATACTTTAGACAAAGTAAGTGTTGAAGTCAATCCATCAACAACCGCTTTGAGAGCCGCAGATTCTCCAGTAACTTTGTCTTCGTCTTCGACTTGAGCCATTTGACCATATTGGTCAGTTACGACTACGTCCGCAAGGTTAAAGAATTCATCAAGATTGAATTCATTAGGTCCAGCAAATTCAACAGCTGAGAATGCGTCTAACTCATCACCTGAAATAAAGGCATTTGCATCACCGTTTGCAACAACATTAACTTTTTCAACTTTAGGAGCAACGTTAGAGAAAGTAATTTCTTTAACGATTTCTTCACCAGTTGCGTTGATAGTGATCGTTACTTTAGCAGTAGCAGTTGTAGCGTTAGCTGCGAAAGTTACTGCATCAGCATCATCAGCATCAATAACATTGTCCGAACCACTCGTCAATGCAAGAACTGAAGACTTAACTGTATAGTCTGTTCCAGCAATCAACTTCACTTCTCCACCAGAAGCAGTAACAGCTTTTACTTCAATTGAGCGCTCGTATCCTGCAGGAATTGAAGTCGCTTCTGCATTCGCACCTTTGTTAAGGTAGATTGGAGCAACATCAGATACTTTGTATGAAGCGAACTCACTGTCTTTAACAACTGTGAATTTTTTAGAGAATGCGCTCTCAGGTTTACCAACAAATGCGAATGTTACATTTGAAGCAACTTTCGTTTCACCTGCTTTGTAAGCAATTGTCAATTTCTCGCTTGCATCTCCGATTGAATCATTGTCAGAATCTACAGAGAATGGTGCGTCTGCATCAATAGTCGCTTTAATGTCTAATTCGTTTGCTGCAAGATAAGCTCCAACTTCATCAGCAGGAATAATTTGACCGTATTGATCTTCAACGATGAAGTCTTTAGCAGTTAATTCAACTTTCGCATCTGCTTGGTTACGGATAGCTGTGCTTACTTTAGAAGACAACCCTGTGATCACACGTGGTTTGATAGCTTCTTTAGCGATAACAGTCTGAGTAGCAACTTTGCTAGTTGATGATGTAACAACAACTGTCACTGGTTGTCCTTCAACAACATTATTTGCGTTGCCGACTTTACCAGCCACTTTGACGAAGAGTGCGCCGTCTTTAAGTACTACAGTTCCGCTAGATACTTTAACACCGTATGGTGCATCAGTTCCTACAAGCTTAAGATCAGTTACTGCATTTCCTTGCTTATCAAAAACTGTGAGTGGGAAGTATACATCCTTACCAGCAGTTACGATTGAAGTTGGTGCTCCAAGAGTAACAGCATCAGTACGGAAGCCCTCTGCAACTTTAACTGAAGTTTGAGCGTTCTTACCATTTGATTTCGCAATCAAGATTAAGCTAGCTTCTCCAAATGCTGCTGCTTTCGAAACAGGTAATACTACTACTTCTTTACCATTGATTGTTTCGAGTGCAAATTCACCAAATTCAACTACACCTTTGTTAGTGTTAGTCAAAATGATTTCAGCGTTTTCGCCGTTAAGACGCTTAACATCTTTGATTTCTTTACCATATTGATCTTTAACAACAACTGGTAACAAGAACTTATCTTTAGTTACATCTTGACCTTCAGTAAGTGTCTTACCATCTTTGTTGTAAAGAGCACCGATTTCAACATCAGCAGCCATTGATTCAGCGGAAACTGTTACTGTTTTCGTTGTTGTCGTAGCAGTTGCTCCGTTGATTAATGTGATAACGACTTTGTCATCTTTTTCAACGCCCTCTAATGTGATTGAACCATCTGCATTAGCTTCTGCATCATCAGCTCCTGCTGCAGAAACAGTCAACCCAGCAGCGTTAAGTTTCGTGATGTCCTCACCATATTGGTTTTCAATCTTGAATCCAACTTTAGCTGTTGTATCAGAAGTGATTGGCGCGATGTCTGAAAGGATTTCAAGACCAGCTACTTTTTCATCTTCAGTTTTAACAGAAGCTGTAAGCGCTTTGTCTGAAGCACCTGTTACAGAAAGTGCATATTCACCTTTTGTGATTTTGCTTGTCAATTCAAGTGTTGCAACAGTCTTATCTTCGTTCCAAGTGATTGCTGCAATGTTTGATTTGAATCCATCTTTAGTCAATGCGAATGCTGCTTTAGAAGTATCAACCGCTTTGTTGAATTTAACTTCGAGTGTTTTTGAAGTAGCTGCTTTGAGTTCTTTGAGCTCAAGTGCTTCAACAGTGAAGTCCATAGCTGCAGTCTTCACATCGCCAGAGCGAAGGATGAATGAGTGCGTACCAGCTGGGATGTCTTTAGCAGAAGCCATGACTTTACCGTCTTTGATTTCAGCTTCGATCGCTGGAAGTGCTTTCGACTCGTCTTTTCCTGGGAAGATTACGAGTTCAACTTTTTCGCCGTCTTTAAGGTTCTTCACGTCAGCAGAGACAGACAACATGTCGTCTTTCACTTCGTGCTTCACTTCAGAAAGCTCTACTTTCGTAGCAACTACTTTGTATTTAACTGTTTTTGTAACAACGCCGTAAGCGCGGTTAGCGTAAGTGAGTGTTCCTTCGAACTCCCCAACTTTATCTGTGTTGAATCCAGCTACTGAGAGTGGTTTCGCATATTCGTTACCGTCAGCGAAGAGTACAGGTTGAACGCGGATCCCTGAAACAGGTACGCCTTGCTCGAATACGAATTCAGATTCTGGTTTGATTTCTTGTGCGTGGTTCAAGACGCGGACGCGCTTCTCAACACGGATGCCTTGGCCTTTAACAAAACCTTTAGCAGTTTGGAATACACCAAGTTTGTTCATGTCTACTGAAGATTTGTACCAGTAGATCTCGCTGCCTTTGTACTCTTTGTCAAGTGTCGCGTCGAGGTCCCCTACGCGTACATAATCTGATGAAAGACGTACTGTCTTCATTGCTGCGTCTGCCGTAATTGCAGGCGCTACTGCTGATGCTGCTACTGCGAACGCTGCCGCTGCAGTAACGAATTGTTTCTTCTTAGCCATCTGATGAAAATCCTCCCTTAGGTAGATAGGTTTTTCTACCGTCCTTGCCCAACCGATCTCGTTCGGAGCCATGTATCCATAACAATGAATAAAGTGCTAATGTTTATGTAACCGACTCTTCTGTAGACCAGGCGTTCTCCCCCGGTAGAAGTCTTTTCAAGAATCATCTTGAACAATTTACCAAGACTGTTCTTGGAAAACCTTACATCCATAATATACATAACACTCCCAAGCGACACAAGCGTTTTTTTTCGCAAAATTGGTAACGTTTTTGAATTTTGGAGATTTTAGTTTAATTCATTTTTAGATTTACCTATTTTGTAAATGTCGAAAGGAGTCGATTTTTGTTGATTTTATGCGATTTAGACAAGAATACTCGTTGAAAACCATTTTTATACCATTAATTGCCTATAGTATTTAATTTACAATATCGATTTTTAAAGTACATTCTAATCCATACATATTTCCAAATTAAAAATCATTGACCTCTTTCAAAAAACCAAAGTTATCCAAAATATCATTCCTTATTCCAACTACAGGATGACAGATGGCTAGTTCGGATTGATTATGGCTGCGAGGACTATTTGCCTATCCATAATTTTTGAACTGGTTCGATTCATGTATCGCTGATCCCGTCACGAGAAACTGAAAAACCGTTCCCTTTTCGTCTGAAACGTAACAGATGTGTCGTCATAGATTGCCCTATACTGAAATCAATGAAGTCTTAAAGGAGATTTGACTATGCGACAACTACTGAAAGCATCCATCTCGTTCGGATTGATCGGTTGCCTCGTCCTCTCACCGATCGAGTTCGTTCTCGTAACCAATCTAACTGTTCAAGCCAAACCAGCATCGACGACCGGGACGGCTGAACGGGTGACCACAGAGTATACGAAAGTGTACGCCTCACGGTCGAAGTAGGCGAAGGTCGTCTTCCCGCTCACGTTCGGTACGACCGTCTATCAAAATGCGACGTCCGGCAGTTGGACGAAGATCACGTATAAAGGAAGAACGGGATAGGTCCCGTCAGATGCGCTCATGCCAGCCGTACCTTCCTCGACTGACACTCATCTCGTGAAACAAACGACTTCCTTGTTCTCGACGTGGTCCACGAAAGGAAAACAGATCACAATGGTCCGCTTCGGAGATCGCGCCGTCAAGACCGGGGAATATGGCAAGTGGTCTCGCGTACGCGTCGGCGGGAAGACCGGTTGGCTACCTTCTAAATATATAAGTACGCCACCTTCAAACAAACAAATCTCTCGGACAGTCTATGGGAGTCATACGTATGGTGTCGATACGCAAGCCGAGTATGATGCGGTATACAAACGGGTGAAGGCGGAATTTGATGCGAAGTATGATTCGCCCGAGTTCGGTCTTAATGAATACGTCTATCGCGTCTTAGACGGCGAGAGAGGGACGAAAGACCGAACGACCCATCGTTTCGTTCACGCGACAATGCGGGTCTCTTGAGTGCCGAGATGTCATTAGAACATGTCTTTCGTGGCGACATCTCGTTCAAAACTTATGAAAAAATGAACCGGGTCCATCGCTTCTATATTCATTTGAGCTCTAAATACGAAGCAGACGCTGTCGTCGGGGATGACCGCGTCAAGTCTGCCTACGATGACTTATTCCGTCGCAAAACAGACTGCGATGCGGGTGCACAAGTTAAGTCGCTCGTCTACGACTTGGCCGGAATCGACAACGCCATCATCGGGGACGGAGTCACGCATGCAGTGATCTTGTATCAAGTCGAGGAAGGATGGATCGAGCTCGATACCCCTTACACCAAACAAGATATCGACTTCGTCAACGCTTCGAACGTCTATCTCTCTTACACCCAAAGAGGCGAGACAATCGCCTACTGACAAAAAGGGGTTCATCCCCTTTTTATTTTGCTCATTTCCTCGAAAAACCAAAAACGGGTATCCCGATCACTCGGCATACCCGTCTCTCTTCTATCATACAGTCTTATCGTACAGTCACCTTCGTCATCTTGCCCGGGCGACCTTTCAAGTCCTCGATGTGGACGTTGATCGTCTCACTCTTTTTGAGCGCACGTGTCTTCACAGAGAACGTACCGTTCGGAAGGACTGTCCCGCGTCCTAATAATTGATACTTACTGTTGCGGACGACGACACGCATCCCGGCTTCACCTCGACCCGTGACCGACTTCGCACCAGAACGGAGCATGTTCACCGTCGGTTGCCCTGGACGTGCGCCGGCTTTCACGACGACACGTTCGCTCGTCTCATACTTCCCGTTCGTATAGACGACGCGAAGGAGCGTCCCTGCTTTTTGCGGTTGAATCGAGAAGGCCGCCATCGTCTGTTTCGACGTCCCTCGTCCGATCAACTTCTCTCCTTTATACACGCGCACACTTGTCCCCGACGCGACTTTCGCCTTGAACGTCGACGAGTTGTCCTGTGCTTTCGCGCCAGAGGCGTTCAATTTGAGCATCGACTCGGCGCGATAGACGTTCGCCTTCCCGAATCCGCTTACCGGGTTGTAGTACGCCGGGAGCGTCATCCCCAATTCTTCTAACACATACTCGAACCCGTCACTCATGCGTGGGTCGTACGGTGCGTCCCCACCCGAGAAGGCGATCGGGTCCGCCGTCCGCTGCAAGAGCGTCCGTACGTCTTCAACCGAAAGATCTGGGTGATACGACTTGAGGAGCGCGACGGCTGCAGCGACGTGTGGCGTCGCCATGCTCGTCCCGTCCATATAGACGACGTTCCCGTCCGGTACGAGACTCGCTACTTTCGAGCCCGGTGCGACAACATCAACCCCGATACCGTAGTTCGAATAATCCGAGACGATTCCGAAGGCGTTCGTCGCGCCGACTGAGATCGTATATTTCGATGATGCCGGGTACGACACGCGAGACTGCGCATCGTTCCCTGTCGCCGCCACGATGACGACGCCACGGTCATACGCATACTTCAACATGTAACCGAGCGTACGGCTTTCGTTGCCGCCGAGGCTCATATTGATGACTTTCGCCCCTGCGTCGACCGCATACTTGATCCCGAGTGCGATTTGGTCCGTGTCGCCAGAACCGCCCGCATCGAGCACTTTCACCGGCAGGATCGAGACGTTCGGGACGATCCCGCGCATCGAGACGCCGTTGTCACGTGTCGCGCCGATGACGCCGGCGACGTGTGTCCCGTGACCGTGGTCATCGATCGCGTCGCCTTCCCCGTTCGGGTCGACGAAGTTTTTCGCGTTTGCGACATCGACCTTGCCTTTTAGGTCAAGGAGACGATGGTCGACCCCTGTGTCGAGGACGGCCACTTTGATCGACCGCTTCGGCAAGTTCAATGCCTCATACTTGTCAAGACCGATCCCTGCATTCGCGAACGGCTCGAGGACCGACTTCTCGTTAATCGCCCATTGGTAGTCGAGGCTGACGTCGGTCGCGAACGACTCATACGTCTGGACCGGTTCGATATACTCGACGTTACGGTCCGACTCGAGCGTCGACTTCGCCTGTGCCTGCATCTTCGTCGACGCTTCTTCCACATCGACGAGCGCGAAGTAGTCAGACGGCTTCCCGATGGCGATGCGCTCGGCCGAGACGTCGCTCATCGCGTTCATCTTGCCAATCGACGTGCTTGGTGACGATTTGTATTTGACGATGTAACGCGGTGCGTCACTGCCGTCCGTTTGAATCGTCATCCCGATTTTGCCAAAGAGGTCCGTCACCGGAGTCCCGGCGAGCGAGTCCATCTCGAGCGCTGTCGCGATCTCGCCGATTTCGCCTTGCAACGCGGTCGGTACGCTTGCGTCGACCAAGGCGTGGAGACGGTTGATCGCCGAGGCGTCCTGGGTTTTGAGTGTATACGCCTTCTTGTCGACGAGTGCCGTCAGCAACGGACGGAGCGTCTTCAAGTCGGTGAAGGCAGCTTTGCGCTTCTCACCGTCAAACGTGATCGCCTTGACGATATACGGTGAAGCACGGTAGTAAAGGGCCGACAAATCGCGACCTTCCTGTGACGTGCCGAGTACTTCACTTTGGACGCGACGGATGAGCTTGAGCATCGAGTCACGTTCCGGTGCCGGTTGGACGATCGATTCGACGGCACACATGTCTCCGCCGACCTGCTCGTATTTGACCGGGAGTTTGACCGGGTTGACGACGAGCTTGATGTCTGACGCGAACATCGAGAGGTCTGGTGCCGGTGGCTCTTCGCCTTCCGGTACCTCTTCTGTCGGCATGTCCATCATCTCTTCGCCGAGTTCCATCGGCATATACTCGACCTTGATGTAGTATGGACCTTCCCATGCGAACGGGAAGTCGATCTTGGCCGTCTGTTCTTCCTCTTCCTTCGTCGCGCTCGCGCGGTAACGGTCGAACGTCTCATCCTTCGCCGCCATGTCGGCGCTCGGGTAGACGCTGATGTTCGCGAGCTTCGAAGATTCGAACGTGACTTCCATATGTGTCATCGCGGACGTCTCTCGTTCCATCTTGAACCAATACGTGTTGACCGGGTCCGTGCCGGTCGTGAATTCGACCGCTTCCCCCGGAGTGAGTAATGTGGCATCGGTCATTCCGTTTCCGCTGTCAGCGAGTGCTGGCGGCAGGAACGAAAGGACGAGGACGAGAACCGTCACCATCGCCACGAGTTGCTTGAATCGTGCTTTCATGTTTTCCCCTCTTTCATATGTTCTGGAGCATGTGCCCCACATCGTTCTACGGTATTTATCGGTTCATGTTTCAAAAATGTAACAAAAATGTTTCGACATTGTTTCAATCTATTCGTCGAATCGTCTTTCTTACTATAAGGAGAGAGATCTTCGCATACAAAAGACCGGTGTTTCCACCGGTCCCTTATTAGTAACCTGCGTATTGAAGCGATTGGATGAAGGCGCGTTTTTCCGCACCTGATAAGTTGAACTCTACATCGTATTCGCTACCTTCGATTGTGACGACGATCCGATTTTCCGGACGGACGTACTTGTCGACGAAGTTGATGAGTTTCGTGCTCGGGTCGAATAGGAACGACTCTTCAATCGAACCGTCATCATACATTTCGTACGTCACATCATCTTCTGAGATATTTTGTGAGTATGTCGCGCGCCCAACGCGGAGTGTCATCTTCTCAAACCCTGCGATTTCCCCATCTTCCGCAAAGTAGTTGAGCAGGAAGTTCAGGTTTGATTTAGATGGATGACCGAGAAAGGCCGGTGCGAATGTCTCGGCGTAGCGCGTGTCACCACTTGAACGGAATGCTTCTTTATGGAGCGTCAACTTCATGCCTTCAATATAGACACGATGGAAGTTGTGATAGAGTGCGTGTTGCACCGTGATTGCTTTTGGTTTACTGACGTTGCCTGCACCGTCGCGGATGACGAGTGACATCTTCTGTCCCATCTTTTGAGCAGGGATTGGGACGATGAACCCACCGTGTGACATGACCGGTGCCGTGTACGTTTTGCTGCCGATTGTGACGATGGCCGTCGAATATGGTTCTGCCTTACCGTAAACGCCACGCATCGATGCCGTCACCGATTTTGTCAACGTTGCCGGTTTCGGTGCGTACCGGTCTTTGTAGACGCTACGTTTTGACATGTCGCTCGTCGCACCTTTCGTCGTGACCGTCTTCGCCGAGAGCCACGAGTAAGCAGGTTGAGCTACAATCCCACGACGATAGAGACCGTTCGCATCGAACTTCCCTTTATACGTCTTGTCGCCGATCATGAGCTCGACGTATTGTCCCGGCTCCCCGACGACACGCACTTCGCGCGATGTCTCCGTCAACGGTTTGATGACCGGTGCATCAGGACGTGCTTCCGGGTCTTCAGCGACGATCGCACGCGTCGTCTCACTGATGTTGCCGCTCAGGTCGACGAGACGGACATCAATCACTTTGCCGACCGACTGTGGAGACATCTTGAAGACGGCCTCGCCACCTTCTAAAATCGTACGGACGTACGTCTTACTGTTGATCATGATCTCCGCTTTCGCTGCGACCTCACCTGTGATCGTGAGTGAGTTCGACGTGTGGAGTGGTGCTGATAACACAGGGGCGTCAGGTGCTGTGACGTCTTCAGTCGTCTCCGCGTTGACGGCTGTTGAAGGAACGATTCCTCCGAATGCGAGCGTAGTCGCTAAGAAAAGAGCTGCATATTTTGGTTGTTTCATAATGAATTTGGGTCCTCCTCAGGAATAATGACAATCGTTTACAAAATTATTATAATCTGTCCTTTTTCAAAAGGGTACATAATTTTTCTAAAATAGTCATATATTTTTCAAATTCACATTTCCTTCATTTTATAAAAAAACACTCCATCGATTTGGAGTGTCTAAACGCTTATTATCCTTCGTTGATCATCGTCGCTTGTCCGCCTTGCCATAACCAGACGCCATCTTCTTTCGTATAAAGATGAAGCATCCAGAAGCGACCTTCGTAGGCGTTCGTGCCGAGGATGAACTTCTCCTCGAGCAAGAGTTGGGCGACGGCGAGGTCGCCGCGTACCGTCTCGTCGAACGTCACCGTCTCCTGTGCGATCCATTGAATCGCCGTCGGGTCGACGTACTGGTCCAAGAACGTCTCTTTATCGAACTGACGCCCGCTCGAATCGACATATCGGAACGAGTCGTGCATGAGCGTCCGCATCGCGTCGAGATCGCCGGCCACTTGATGGGCCGACCGGTCGTCAGAAAGTTGTTTCATGTTGAGTGTCTCCATAGTTGTCCCTTCCTTTCCCCGTCCATCATAGCACAGATAATCGCAAACGAACGAGTGGAATGCAGAACATCGAATGACTCAATCATTTCCCTCTTATCGAAATATGCAACCTATTTCACATCGACTACATATATACTAAAAAATGTAAATTTCATGAATCGAGGTGGAAATGTTGAAACGAATCTTCAGTTTGCTCTTACTCTTTACATTCTCTTGGACACTCCCCACTCAAGCGGTCGGGTCAGATGCCATGCTTCGTGCCGGCATGACCCTCTATGCCTACCCGGAGGAATCAATCGTCCTGCTCGTGACGGATGAGCCGAGACGGGTCGAGATCCATGACGTGACCGAGACGCATACGTCCGTCACGGTCGATACATAGAACGGATTCGTTCAAACTGACGACGTCCGATATGCCGTCACACGTTACACCCAGACAGAAACGGATACGCTCGATGCTGCCGGTAAGATCATCGGCTCCCTCGTCCGTGGCGAACAGATGAGCGTCTATGGCACCATCGGAGACACTGCCCGCCTCTTCAAGGACGGCGTCTACGTCTATATGAAACGCGACGTGCTCGCAGACAAGATGCCGCGCTACACGAAGACAGGCCGCCGCTATGCGCTCGCCGCAATCAACATCTATCAGGACACGGACAAGAAACAAGTGGTCGTCGCGGGGACATCGTCTTCTTCGCCGGCACGTATAAATCCGGTCCATCGCACATCGGCATCATGCTCGATGATGAGCTCTTCATCCATGCCGGGGGCGAGATGCTTCAAATCAACTCGATCCATGACCCGATGTGGCATCCGTACTTCCTAGGATACAAATCGTTTTAAGGAGGACTCTCCATGTTTCACTATATCGACCCGTTCCTATGGCAACTCGTGATTGTCCCAACGCTTACAATCGGACTAGGGGTCGCCATCGCACTGCGCCTGAAGCGTTTGTCTATCGCTCCCTTGACCACGCTTTTCGCCTATTGGGTCCTAGAGTGGTTCATGTATCGAGGCACCCTCTTCTTCTTTACAAAGTGGTGGCTCCTTCCCCTCCTGGCGTTGGGGATCACGTTCACGTTCATCGGCAAACGTCAGGTGGAGCACCCTTCGGTCAAATGATGCTTGACAATGCATCTTTATCCCATTAAAGTAACGATAACATTCATACGAACTCGCGATGAGAAAGAAGAGTAGCGCGAAGGGACGTCTTCAGAAAGCCGGTGGTCGATGCGAACCGGTGTCGTGCCTTGCGTGAATGGGCTTTTGAGCGTTCAGACCGACATGTAGGCTCTGACGGGTCCTCCCGTTATCGGGGACAGCGAATGATGGTTCGCGATGAGTGGGAAGACAAGGCGTCTTTCAACGAAGGTGGCAACACGGGGAATCTCCTCGTCCTTCATGTCCGATCGGGCATGTGGGGCGGGGAGATTTTTTGTTTGAGCGATTGGAGGTGGGTTGGCGACGTACCACGGATATACGCACCGCGGTCATCGCATACGAACAAGACGTGCCCCTCTCGTTCGTGGATGAACTGAACGAACGGATACGTCGTATATTGACCGTTCAAACGAGGTTTCGATTTTCTATAAAAGTCTTGATAACAAATCGCCTCGAGGAGTGGTCGCACACGGATTGCGGACTTGTCCGCTACCGGCACAGTGAACATCCATAACGGTTCGTCATCGAACATGCACGATGTGGCGGTCGTCTTGAAGCGCACCGACTTGTCCCGGATATAACGGAACAGACGGGTCGGTTTGACGGGCTGTCCATATACATGCCAAACGATCCGGATGGGGTCGCCTTCTTCGAACAACGCATCAAACAATTGCTGGGCATGACGAACGACAGCCTCAAAATATTCAAGATTCAGTTCATCGGATTTGATGTCAACATAAGGTGACAGCGTGTCCTCGAGTTCGATGTGCTCGGTCAACGCTTCACCTGAAAATTGGTCCGGTCGTAAAAATGACATATATGCATCCCCTCTCTACTCACAATTATAAGGAGGTTCTTTCAATGCAACAACGGATGATCAATGGTGACGAACTCACACCGGTGGCAATCTTCCACCGACTACATAGAAGAAATCCGTCGCATGAACCCGAACGGCATCATCCTCACCCCCGGTCCCGGCGGTCCACAAGATGCCGGTGTCTCACTCGCGGTCGTTCGACAATTGTCCGGCTACATCCCGATTCTCGGGGTCTGTCTCGGCCATCAAGTCATCGCCGAGGCGTTCGGCGGGAATGTCGGACGGGCGAACGAGGTGATGCATGGCAAAGTGTCGCGCATCAATACGGTTCCTGGTGTCCTCTTCGAAGGATTGTCGATGGACGTCATGCGCTATCACTCGCTCGTCGTACAAGAGACCGAACTGACAGTCACGGCGGAGACGACAGACGGCGTTATCATGGCACTCGAACACCCGACCCATCCGACGTACGGTGTCCAGTTCCACCCTGAGTCGATCGGGACACCGGACGGACGTAGCATCTTCGAGCGATTCGTCCAACTGTGCACGAAAAAACCGGGGCACGTGTCCCCGGTTTGAGTGTCAGCCTAAAAAGTCTTCCCGTTGAAAATCATGCTTGTCGATCTTGATGTTGTCACAGGCCACCCCGTTTGTCCGGAGCACCTGAATCGTCTCGCGCAACAACTCGTCACTGCCGACGATGTAGAATAAGGCGTCCTTGTCGGATGCCATCATCCCCACGCGCTCGTAGTAGTCTTTCCGACTCGGAACGAACTCTGACGTGAAGCGTTCGTTCGATTCGAAGATGTCACCGAATAGATACGCCTTCGACGAATCGACGTTCAACGAATGAAGATGCGGGACGCCTTCCCCGTTCGCCAAATAGTCGAGGACGACCGGACGGAATGTCGCGAGTCCGACCCCAGCCGATAACAAGTAGACATTCTTCCCACTCCGTTCGAGCGGGACGTTCGAATGTGTCTTGAACAAGGCGACCTTGTCCCCCGGTACCATGTCGCGAAGGATCGATTTAAACGTCGAGCATTCGGATTTGATGCGGGTCGTAATCCCGATTGCCCCTTCGTTTGGCAACGTCGAGATCGACATATGGCGGACGAGGCTCCGGTCCGGCTTGTCCCCGGCGTTGAACCCTTCGAGCGCGAGATGCGTGTGCGCCCCTTCCTGCCACGTAAATTCAGGTGGCAAGGCGAGATGGAACGTGTATGTATCCGGTGCCTCCGCCACTACTTTAGTGATCGGTGTCCAGTCAATTTTCATGTGAATCCTCCCTTTCGTTAATACACCGCAATTGGCCCATACGGACCTTCGATGATTTCCAGTTTCGTCTCAAAAATATCGGATAAAATCTTCGCGTCCATGATTTCATCGACCGTTCCGAACGCAGCAATCTGCCCGTCTTTCATCGCACAGATGCGGTCCGAGTATTTCGCCGCGAAGTTGATGTCGTGGAGCACCGTGACGATCGTCCGTCCGAACTCGTCGGCGACGTGGCGCAAATACTCCATCATCTGTACCGAACGAGCAATGTCCAAGTTGTTGAGCGGCTCATCGAGGAGGACGTATTCCGTCTCCTGGCAGAGCACCATCGCCACGTAAGCACGCTGCCTTTGTCCCCCTGAGAGCTCGTCGAGATAGCGGTTCTCGAGCGCGGTCAAGTCGAGGAAGTCGATATATTTCGAGATGATGGCCTCGTCCTCTTTTGTGAGGCGTCCTTTCGAGTACGGGAAACGCCCGAACCCGGCGAGTTGTCGGACCGTGAGCCGTGTCACGAAGTGGTTTTCTTGACGGAGGATGGTGATGATTTTCGCCAAGTCTTTCGACTTCGTGCTCGACACGTCCATGCCGGCGACTTGGATCTGTCCCTCGTCTAAGTTGAGCAACCGTCCGATCATCATGAGCGTCGTCGACTTGCCCGCCCCGTTCGGTCCAATCAATGAGGTGAACCCGGCTTTCGGGATGTCGAGCGTGAGCGGTCCGATGTGGACGTCGTCTGTATACGATTTTTTGATTTGTTCGATTTGAATCATAGCGACCTCTTCCTTAGAATGACGGCCAAGAAGATGAGTCCACCGAACAGTTCGATGATGACGGAGACGACACTTGGCGTCTGGAATATGTGATACATAAAGAAATACGCGCTCGTCAGGACGAAGAACCCTAGGGCGAACGCCATCGGGAAGACGTATTTATGATCATACGTCGAGGCGACCTGATAGCTGAGCGTCGCGACTAAAAATCCGAAGAACGTGAGCGGTCCGATGAGCGCTGTCGAGACGGACATGAGGAGTGAGATCAAGACGAGCGTGTAGATGACGCTCCTCCGATGGTTCACCCCGAACGTCGTTGCGACGTCCTTGCCGAGTGCGACGATATTCAATCGATTCGAGAACAGGAACAAGAGTGTCCCGGCGATGACGACGATGGGGATGACGATGGGGAAGTACGCCACGTCGGCATTCGTCACCGAACCGAACAGTCGCGCCTGCAGGATATCGAACTCGGACGGGGCGAGCATGCGGCGCATGAACGACGACACCGAGTTCAGTCCCGTCCCGATGATGATCCCGACGAGCAGCATGAGCTGCAAGTTGGCGTATTTGCCTGACAAGAGCCATCCGTAGAGGAGAAGACTCATCGTCACCATGAGACCGACCTGGGTCAAGAATGCGCCCGTTCCCGAAAATCCAATCAATGCCCCGGCCCCGAAGAAGAAGACCATGCTCGTCTGAATCGTCGAGTAGAGCGCGTCGAACCCGAGTAGCGATGGCGTTATGATACGGTTGTTCGTCACGGAGTGGAATGCGACCGTCGCGAGGCTTTGACAGAGTGCCGCAATCAACATCGTGACGATGGCGACGATTCGCCGTTCCACGACCGGCACGAATGACGGGGAGTCCATCGGGACCGGATTGTTATAAAGGAGAAGTCCGAGTGCGCACAACAGTCCACCGAGAATGAAGGCACTTAAGAAGAGCCAGTAGCGTCTGCTCGCCCGTTTCGATTGAAACGCCGAGGCGTGACGTTCTTCTGTCAATTCCCCAATTGATACGTCGACACCGTCTCGTTCCATGACCGTACTCATCGAACCCCTCCCTTCTTACGTTGTCGCATTAAGATCATGATGAAGACGACTGCCCCGACCGTCCCGAGAATGAGGGAGACCGGGAGCTCGAACGGCATGATGATCGTCCGTGAAATCAAGTCACTGACGAGAATCGCACCCATCCCGACAAGACAGACCCATGGCAGGTTGCTGCGCAAATCATCCCCGCGGAACATCGAGACGAGGTTCGGAACGATGAGTCCAAGGAACGGCAAATTCCCGATGACCGTCGCCACGACCCCGACCGATAAGGCGATGAGCCCCGTCGCCATCATCATGAGCTGGTTATAGTTCACGCCGAGGCTCGTCGCGATGTCTTCCCCTAACCCTGCAAGCGTCAGGCGATTCGCCAGTAAAAAGATGAGCAACGTCACGACGATGATGACCCATAAATACTCGTACCGCCCGATTTGCACTGAAGCGAATGAACCGACAAACCAGCCTTCAATCGCCTGACTTGCCCGGAAAAATAGACCGAGGAACGTCGAGATCGCCGAGATGACCGCCCCTAACATGAGCCCGATGATCGGCACGATGAGCGACGAACGGAGTTTGACCGAACGTAAGAACCAGAAGAAGACCATCGTCCCGATGAATGCGAAGACGATTGCCCCGGTCATCCGCATCATGAGGCTCGGTGCCGGTACGAGTAAATAAACGGTGAGCAGTCCGAGACCCGCCCATTCGAGCGTCCCCGTCGTCGTCGGCTCGACAAGTCGGTTTTGCGTGATGAGCTGCATGACGAGCCCCGCCATCGCCATCGCCGCACCCGTCAACATGAGGGCGACCGTCCGTGGGACTCGGGTGATCCAAAACATATCGAAGCCGTCTGTCCGTGACAGATCGTACACCCCGGTAAAGAGCGACAGCACCGCCAAACCGAGGACGATGATCACGGTGAACACGAACGACTTCGTCCACAATCTAGAAAAGGAGGGCTGAGACATCGTCTCAACCCTGGCTGTCAATGGTTTTTGCATGACGGAACCTTACTTCGCGAGCGCTTCCGTGACACTGTTGAAGAATTCCGTGTACGTTTGAATCGATTCGTTCAAGTACGTGTCTTTCGGGGCATAGACGATTTGCTCTTTCGTCACAGCCGTCGTCTTTTGAAGCGCCGGTGCGTTGTCGATCACGTCTTCGGCTGGTACTGCGCCTTCTGCGTCACCGAGTGGTGCGTCACGGTCGAGAACGAACAACCAGTCTGGGTTGCTTTCTGCGATGGCTTCGACAGATACTTCGTCGCCTTCGTGGTCACCTGTCGTCTTCTCGACTTCAAGGGCTGGGACCCATCCGAAGATGTCATACATCGGTCCGAACACGCGTCCCGTTACCGGTGCTGAGAACCCGATGTCTCCGCCCGATACGATGACCGACATGATTGTGTCTTCTCCGTTGTATGCCGCTTTCGCGTCTTCGATCGACTTGTCGAGGTCCGCGACGATCGTTTCGGCTTCTGTGTTTTTGTCAAAGATTTTTCCGAGTGTGAGCGTCGTGTCTGTCAATCCTTTGACTAAAATCTCACCCGGTGTGCCTGAATCCTCTGGGATTTCAATGTTCAAATCGATGACCGCCGCTTCCGGTACCAACTTTTTAATGTCCTCGTAGTAATCCGCGAAACGTTGACCAACGATGACGACGTCCGGGTCAACTCCCGCAATCGCCTCTAAGTTCGGCTCGAAGTGCATGCCGACATCACTGATGTCTTTGTCTGATGCGTATGGTGAATCAGCCGGAAGGAGTCCGATTGGTGCCGCCACCAAGTCGATGTCCCATGCTGCCAATGTTTCGAACGTCCGGTTATCGAGGGCGACGACCTTCTCCGGATTGACCGGTACCTCGATTGTGCCATGTGCGTCTGTAATTTCGACCGTCTCTGTCTTTGTTGCGCCGTCGACGTTTTCTTCTTTCTTCGTCTCACTCGTTCCGCCACATGCGGCGAGTACGAAGACGAGCAACGTCAACATGAGTGAAATCTTGAATTTCCCCACTTCATCCATCTCCTCTGTATGTAAAGTTCAATGATTCTCATATCTAGAACGAGTCGCGTTGGTTATGTATGTCTAGTATCGCGCTCTCGTTGTCAGTGATAATGATTATCATTGTCGTTTTCATCAAGTAGCATAACAAACAAAATTAGGATACGCAATGCCAATTTGACAAGATTCGGATAGGAAAATTTTTCTTTCCATAGATGCACGCACAAAAAAAGAAAGTGGAAGGTCCACTTTCAAAGTTACTCATTGTCATCACGATTTCGTTTTCGATCGAGAATGATGTACGTTACGAATAAGACGAACGTATACGTCGCTGAGAAAATCACGATACTCAACAATCCGTCCGGTATGAGTTTCCTGATCAAGAACAACGAAAACACGACCGAGAAAAACAAATACGGTCCTCGATCGTCAGTCGGCGTGTCTCGCCAGTAAATGATCAAGATGAGAAGCGCGAGCGGACCGCAAAGGGCATACAAAAAGAAAAACGGCACGCGGCGCATCAAAAATGGAGTTGGTTTAGGCAGTTCCATCCCACTCATGCCTCCGAGATCCCGTTCGCCAACAGCAACAGGAAAGTCCAAATCGACAATGGGATCATCAATCCGATTGTCGCAAGTAGCGTATAGATTTTAATGATCCGATCCTTCGTGAACAGTCCCCAAATCAACGTGGCGAACAAGGCGATGTCAATCGCGAGATATACCCAGATGACCGTCATCAACTCAAGGTTCGGAAACACTCGACCGTTCAAGGTGAAGAAGGTGATCACCGTCACGATAAAGAGTCCGAGCGTTGCGTATAGTGGTGCGTAGCGCCTCTTCATACGAGCATCGCCCGCTTCCGTTTGACCATCTCCAGGCAGCGGCGGACACACGTATCAACGTAGCCATCCAATTGATCAGGGAGGAACATCGTGTACGTCCCCTCCTCCGTCATCGCCGCGTCCCGCTCGACTTTCTCGACCAGTTCAATGAGCTCTGGATTTCCTTTCAAGCGTTCAAAATCGAACGTCTCGAGACGTTCCGACAGCCGAGCATTGTACGCATCAAAGTCCGCATAATAGGCCGCCTGTTTTGACGGGTCCTGGGTGATGAGCTCTTTCAACCAACCTTTATAAAACCCCTGCAACCAGATCTCATCCGCGACGAGGTGCGCGTAATAGCCGAGTCGATACGAGAAGTCTTCCTCCTTGCTGTCAATCCAATATTGGGAAAGATCCAAGCGACGAGATAAATCATCATGGCGTCCTGCGTAGTAATGGGATGACTCTTTTTCTGTCGTTGCATCCGGTGCGAGACTTCCGAGCAAAAATGCGACCTCATCCACCTCCGACAACGCTGGTAACATCTCATTCGCGATGACGAGATGCATCAAATGTGAACCCATGTCACGCCCCCCTTTTCCCTGATTATTCCATCAACGTTCTATCTCGACAACCCCTCGTAAATTTTGATAGACTTACTTTACTGAACGGTCAGTAAAGTTATGAGAGGTGTGATTGGATGAGTAAAAAACAATTGTTGTTGCAGACTGCCGCCCAGATGATTCGAGAGGACGGGATCAGTCAGTTATCGCTCGAACGGTTGGCGACGAAAGCAGGAATCACGAAAGCCGGGGTACTCTACCATTTCGACAGCAAGGCCAACTTGTTGCGCCAGATGAACGAATTCGCCATCGAGACGTTCGAGAAACGAATCACTGATCATCTCTCCGATGGTCCATATTCGTTCACCCGCGCCTATGCCCTGGCGACATTGGAGGATGTTGATCACGGGGACACGGACCTCGTCGCCGTTTTTATCTCGTCACAAGAAGATGCGACGAGCGAGTCGATTTGGAGTGACGTGTCAACCGGTTGGAACGAGCGATTCGCTGTCGACGGACCGGATCAGGATGCAATCTTGAAACTTCGCCTTCTCTGTGACGGCTTTTGGTTCGCTGTCTTGTATGGGTATAGCGAATCGTTCAAGGACCGTGCGGCGACACTCATTCGGGAAGCATGTGATGAGTTGGTTCAAGGAGGTTCGTGATATGGGATTCATCTATTTAATCGGGGCCATCGCCTCGGAACTGTTCGGGTCGAGCATGTTGAAAGTGAACGCCACCTCGACGAGCCGACTCCCGATTCTCGGGGTCGCCTTCGGATATGGGACGGCGTTTTATCTCTTATCGCTCGCCCTCTTTACCATTCCACTCAGCTTCGCGTATGCGTTTTGGAGCGGGGTCGGGACGGCACTCACGGCGGTGATCGGCTTCGTCGTCTTCCGAGAACAAATCAGTCGTCAAAAAATTGCTGGAATCGGGCTCGTCATCATCGGGCTCGTCTTGATGAAAGTGTGAGGTTAATCGAAATGAAAGTCTATCTTTTACTGTTCTTCTCCATCGGGTTTGAGGTGCTCGGGACGTCGATGTTGAAGCTGTCGGATGGATTCACGAACCTTGTACCGAGTGTCATCCTCTTGGTCAGTTTCGCCGCCTCGTTCACCCTCATGGGCATCGTGTTGAAGATGATTCCACTCAGTATCGCCTATAGCATCTGGGCCGGGCTCGGGACGGTGGCGACAGGACTCATCGGGGTGTTCGTGTATGGGGAAGTTCTTTCGGCATTGAACGGAATCGGTCTCTTGTTGATCGTCCTCGGCGTTATCGTGATGAATCAACGAAGTGAGGAAGTCGTGACATGAACGAGTTGGCAGATCATCTTCAAACACTAGAAGAAGCGTTATTGAAGATGCGATTCCATCAAGGCACAGTCGTCCCACCGAAGGCAACCTGATTGCTGAAAGTCCACACCTTCCGCTACTCTGAAATGGAATCTAAGCGTGACGAAAGGGGCAGTTTCTTTATGAACATTTTACTCGTTGGGGCAAGCGGCACGGTCGGTCAAGCCGTCGCAAAAGAGTTGGAGAAAACACATACGATCATCCGGGCTGGGCGTAACGGGGCAGACATCAAAGTCGACCTCACTTCTGAAGACAGCATCCGCCAGATGTATGAGACGGTCGGACGGGTCGACGCGGTCATCAGTACGGCGGGCAGCACGCATTTCGGTCCGCTTTCCGAGATGACGCCGGCAGATAATCAGAAGAGTATCGACAGCAAAATCAAAGGACAGGTCAACCTCGTCCTTCTCGGGCTCGATCATGTGAACGATGGTGGTAGCTTTACACTGACGAGTGGAATCTTGATGGACGACCCCATCAAAGAAGGTGCATCGGCGGCACTCGCGAACGGGTCCATCAAAGGATTCGTGACCGGTGCGGCAATCGAGATGCCACGGGGCATCCGCATCAATAACGTCAGTCCGAACGTCCTTGTCGAAGCACTCGATGCGTACGGTCCTTACTTCCGTGGTTACGAGGCGGTACCAGGTGAACGGGTCGCCCTCGCCTATGTGAAGAGTGTCGAAGGCGCGCAGACTGGACAAACGTACGAAGTGTATTAACAACGAAGCATCTCTTCAAGAGGTGCTTTTTTCGTACCTTGCACTTTATTTTATCCCCTTCGATAGGGAAATTCCGCTATACTTGGGGCATCTTATACCCGGGAAAGGTTGAAGTTTCATGAAAGACAAAACGTTTCGCGCCCTTTATCACATTCCCTCCTTCTTTCGTCGAACATCCGCTCCAAAAGCGCGCCCTTCAGGCGGCCGGTCGTCCTCAGGAATCGATGGTCGAGGTCATCTTCCGCGTCGGTGGGTTCGGCACGTATGATGTGAGTACAATCACCTTTTTTGAGAGGGGCACCGTCCTTCGTCACATTGAGCGATCCGACCGATCCATCACCGAGCCCTTTGAATTCGAATACTACGAGGGAGAGGAAGCGAAACAGATGCGCGTCGCGTTTCACCTGCTTGGAACGAATTGGTGGCCAACCGTTTTCGAAGAACTCGAAGGGGTTCGCACGCTAGACGGCACACAGTGGAGCCTCAGCGTATACACGAACGGGACACTCATTCACGAGCATCATGGCAGTAACGCCTACCCGTCCGAATGGGAGCAAGTGACTCGTCTGTTCGGTATTTCTTGAAGAACGACAAAGGGAGCATCCGCAGTGGATGCTCCCTTTCGTCAGAGTGCTTGAATCATCTCGACCCGATTGCCGAACGGGTCTCTGAACTCGAAGCGGTCGTATCCTGGAATCGGGATGCCTTCGGAGTAAGAAATCTCGTTCTCTCGAAGCGCTTCCTTCCAATGACCTAAATCAGTCACCGCGTATGCGATATGCGCTTTCGTCTTCTGTCGTTCCACGTCGTCCTCTGCCCCGACATGGACGGAACGGTCGCCGACTTGAAGCCAAAATCCGCCACGTCCTTTCAGTGACTCCGGCTTCTCGATTTCACGTAGACCGAGAAACTCACAATAGAACGCCTTCGCCTCTCGCTCCGCTCCAATTGGAATCGTGAGCTGCACATGATGAATCCCTGTGATCATGCTCATTTCCCCTTCCGATAAGTCAGTCCGATATACTGCATCTTCTCGTTGAACAAACGCGGGTACGCCAGATAGCCGACGAGCGTCGCCGAGATCGAGGCGGTCGTCAAAATTAAGAAGAGGATCAAGAGTTGATACAAAACCGCTTCCATCGGGTCGGCTCCCCCAATGATGAGACCGCTCATCATCCCCGGTAGCTGGACGAGTCCCATCGTCTTTTGGGCCTCGACAGTCGGGATCATGCTCGTGCGAATCGCATTCTTCAAGCTATTGTCGATGGCTACTTTCGGTGTCCCTCCGAGTGAGAGAATGAGTTCAATGACGTCATCACTCCGCTCGACCTCGTCTTTGAACTTGTTCAAGAACAGGAGTGATAACACCATGCTGTTCCCGATGACCATCCCGCTGATCGGAATGACCTTTTCCGGCTCGAATGGGATGATACCGAGCCCGAGCAGGAGTCCCATCGTCAGCGCTTCGATCGTCACGAGCGTCAAGACGATGATCCACATGATACCCGGAATCCCGTCCCCTTTCCGTCGGATGTTTTGTGTCGCGGCGACAATCATGAGTAAAATCATCAACAGCATGAAGATCGGACTGTCGCTCTCAAAGACTAACGTCAGGATATAACCGATGATCAACAGTTGAATGATGGAGCGGACCGTCGCGATGATAATATCACGCTCGAGTCCAAGTCGTAGGACGAGCGTCAAGGCGAGTGGGATGACGACGAAGATGAGTGCCGTCGCGAGTTCAATATATGACATCAATCTTCCCCCCTGACGAATCGTTGGATGACGGGATCGTCCGACTTATCGATGAACGATGCATCCCCGTAAGCAAGCAGTTCTCCGTCCTTCAAGAACCACATATCGTCACTTACCCGACGCGCCTGATCAAGGTCATGGGTGATCCAGATGACGGTCACTCCATATGATTGTTGCAGTTTTCGGATGAGTCGCTCGATTTCTTTCACCGTCCGGTAATCGAGGCTCGCCGTGATCTCATCGAGCAAGAGCACGTCTGGTTTGTTGACGAGCGTCCGGGCGATGGCGACCCGACTTCGT
Source organism: Exiguobacterium sp. s101 (assembly GCF_018617835.1). Classification (NCBI taxonomy): domain Bacteria; kingdom Bacillati; phylum Bacillota; class Bacilli; order Caryophanales; genus Exiguobacterium; species Exiguobacterium sp. s101. The sequence continues at coordinate 68,775 of NZ_JACSKX010000002.1, forward strand.
TCCCCGCCCGACAGTGATTTGACGGGTTGGTCGAGGAGCGCCTCACTCAAGTCGACACGATGGAGCAATTCGGCAGCCCGGTCGCGGTCAAGTGTCTCGTCGAAGATGGCTTTCGGGAGATTCAAGTTGTCGTACACCGTCCCTTGAATCATCGGCGCACTTTGGAACGCCATCCCGATTTTCTTTCGTAGCTCGAGGATGTCCATCTCCGCGATGTCTTCCCCTTTAAATAAAATCGTGCCCGTGTCTGGTGACAGCAATCCGTTGATATGCTTCAGACACGTCGTCTTGCCGGCGCCGCTCGGTCCGACGAAGGTCGTGATTCGTCCTTCCCGGAACGTCCCGGACACATGGTGCAGGATGTCTTGATGACTCACATCTTTGAATTCAATGATTGACATGCTTCTCTCGCCTCCTGGTTCTAGTGTACAGAAAAGAGCGGATGAGGTGGTCAAGAATGCAGTTTGTAATCGGTTATAATCAGATTAAGGGGGTGTCTGTGATGGAAACAATAAATATCCATCTCAATGAAGAAGATGCGAGCGTCATTAAGGAATATGTAGAAGCGAAACAGCTGCACCTGTCTACCTTCATTCGCGATGTGATGATTGAACATATTCAAAACGAAAGAGACCTAAATCGATATCACGAAACGATGTATCATCATCAAAAGGAATCGAAAGCAATCTCATTCGAAGAGATGATGAAAGAATTGGACGGGGAATAAATGTTATACAAATAAAATCTACGCTAGACCATCTTTTTGAATTATGTCATCTGATCCAACATTCGAGTTACATTTTGAAATCCCTTGTCCGTCTAATGTGTTCATTTCCTACTCATTTCCTTGATAAACATAGTCATCTCAGAACAAAATGAACATATTTATCGTGCTTGAACATGTTCATTTATGCTTAAACATAGTCATTTTCACTCAAAATGACCATGATTCTTTTTATTATAGGTGAAACGAACAAAGCGCTCGACCGTTTCCATACGAAACAGTCGGGCGCTTTTGTTAGTTATAATCCCGTTCGATGACGAAGCTCGTCTTGTCTCCGCGGAAGTAGGAGCGTGAGTATTCAATCGCTCGTCCCGACTCATCCTCTGTCACCGTCTCGATATGGAAGCACGGGGACCCGAGTGGACAGTCGAGGAGCGCACTCACCTTCTCGTCAGCTAAGGCAATCTCTAGTGCCTCTGTCGTCTTGGCGACATGCACGTCGTGGACCTCGGCCAGTGTGCGGAAGAGTGAATGCTCGGCCTGTTCCTTCGTAATCCCCGGTGCGATCTGCCACGGGATGAACGAGACCTCATACTGGGTTGGTTCCCCGTCCGCATGACGAATCCGCTCAATCTTTTGAATCGGGGCGTTGTCTTCCGCTTCAAACACCGATGCGATTTGACCAGACGCCGAGATGACCGAGATGTCGATCAATGCGACTTGCCCACGTTTCCCTTGGACGGCGAGCTGGGCCGCATAGTTGTTCGGTGTGTACGAAAACGTCTGTTGGACTTTCTTCCCGGCGACGAACGTCCCACGGCCTTGTTGACGGACCAGATAGCCTTCCGTCGTCAACTGGTTGAGGGCACCCCGTACCGTCGTCCGTCGACGTACCGGTCGCGGTCATCGACAACATGGCGTACGGCATGATGAAAGGTGACCTTGTCCTCGACCAGGCACTCGGTCTCGTCAATGCCTAAAACGTTCGTCTTGGTCAACGCCGATGATTTCGGATTGACGACAGGTGTGAACGCCGGCACACTCGACAGTCACGTAAATGGAATCGTCAATTCGGCGACGATGATCATGAACGGGTATGCCGTCGAGGAAGCAGTCAGACTCGCGAAACAACATCCGTCGCTCCGCGTCGGGGTCCATCTCATCTTATCTTGGGGCAAGCCGCTCGCCGATACGAGTGCCCCCCTCACGAAAGAAGACGGCACGTTCCGCTACACGAGCCGCTTCTTGACTGAAGACTTGCCTGACCCGGAACTCGTCTATTTGGAGTGGAAAGCCCAAATCGAGGCGTTCCTTGCGACCGGACTCCCGCTCGACCATCTCGACAGCCACCATCATATTCACGGCTGGCCGGTCCTCCATGACGTCATCATTCGCCTCGCCGAAGAATACGACACGACGTTTCGGGCCTTAACGAATCTCGGGACGCGCCGAGACTTGTGGGTGACCGAACGGTTCAGTGATCAGTTCTACGCGGACGGTGTCTCCCATGCGACACTCGATGCCATCGAACCAGGAGAATCCTTCGAAGTGATGGTCCATCCGGCCGACCTCGATGATCGTCTTCCAAGCGTCACGTCTTACCTCGAGCCACGCCTCCTCGAAAAACAGGTGTTGGTCGACTATGAACGCCCCGATTGGTGGGCATGACAAAAGCGGGTTCCCTTTCACGGGGACCCGCTTTTTCATAGGTCGAATGCTTGTTGAATCTGTGCCGCCGTCTCTTCTGGACTTAAGTTCGTGTTATCGATCCGGAGATAATGCTCGACGTCTAATTCTCCTGGACGTGAATTCAATCGATACATCGTCGCCGTCTGTTTCAGTTCCGCTTCGGACCAAGCAATATCGCGCTTCGATGGTTTATGCGTGAGGCGGTTCTCCGTCGTATTGCGCGCGAGGCGTTCCTCTATCTCGGCCTCGAGCTCGACGTAGTAAATGTCCGCCCCGTGTGACTCGAACAAGTCCGTCACCTTCTTCACGTAATCCCAGTCCTCCTGCATATCGAACGCCCAGACGAACGTGAAAATCATGCCGGGTAAATCACTCTTGGCGACCGCCTCGAACAGTTCTTGGCGAAAGTGTTGGACGAGTCGCTTCCCTTCAGGCGTCCCGTAATTGAAGAACGGCCCGACGAGGTCGATCGTCATATGGTTATGGAATAATTTCAGTCCGGTTTTATCAGCGAGCGCCTGCCCGACCGTCATCTTGCCGACGGCTTGCGGACCGAATAAGATGATGAATTTCAATGGATTTCCCCCTATACCTTTTGATGATTCTATCATGAACATTCGATCGTGGTACCCTCCAAAATTTTTGTTTACCTCTTCCCAAATGAAGGAATAAGCATAGCATCGAACTTTTTTAGAAAGAAGGTGCCCCTGTGACTTGTCCCCACTGCGGAAAGAAGACACGATCGAAAGCGGTCTGTCCGACATGTGGCCGTCGCTCACGTCGCACGATTTGGTTATTTGCCACCCCATTCGCTATCGCACTCATTGCTTTTGTCACCTACATTGGACACGCCTATTTCACAGATATGTTACGTTCGACTGACTCGCTCGCAGACCAAGTCGACTTACGAATCGGCGAAGATACCGTTTCCGCTGATGAAGCGACACCCGTCGACTTCGATACGTTGCGAGAGAGCCTTTTCACCGTCAGTTACGGGACGGGATTTTTGGTGAGCTCACGCGATGTCGTCACGGCCGCCTCGAACGTAGCCGGTTTGACGAACATCATCATGTATCATGACGGAGTGGCCGTCTCCGGCACCGTCGTCGGTCGCACGAATCTGATTGCCGTCGTTCGCATCGAAGAGACAGAACATACACCATTCTTATTCACGCAAGCCATCGCCGCGGAGGACGAGACGCTGACGACGCTGACGATGAAAGAACGAATCAACGGCACAGTCACTTTTGGTGAGAACGGCTATATTCGGAACTTTGATTTGCCACGTCATGGGTATGGTAGTCCGCTCCTTTCGGCATCCGGGCGAATCGTTGCCATCCATTTACGTGGAATCGCATTGCCGACCGCATTATTTGAACGGGACGTTCGAACATTCATTGAAAAAGATGCGCCGGCTCCACCACCGGTCGAACTTGCACCGGTTGAGCCCGTCACGCCTGACTTGACCGACGAACCTGTTTATATTCCGCAAACGCCAAGTGTTCCAGAGACTTCACCCGAATCACCGCCTATCACTGAACCGAAAGTCCCGGCTGAGGAAAAAGTTGAAGAAGAGGTCGTGGAAGAAACGGAACCGACGACACCTGAAGTGACGCCGGAAGAACCTGCGGAACCGACGGATCCACCAGAAACGGAAGATCCAATCGAAGACGATCCCCCGGTAACGGAACCAGAGGATCCGGCCGAACCGGAAGAACAGACGGAACCGGAAGTACCGACGACGCTCGAACCAAGTGGTGAGGAAGATTCGATTGTCGAAGACACTCCGGAAGATCCGATTGAAGAAGAAAACGACACAAGCACCCCATCTGAATGATGGAGTGCTTGTTATTCGTCACGTGTGAAACGTCGTTGGAGATTGCCGAGCACCGCACCGAGTCCGAGAAGCAGAATCGACAGTGCCCAAAACGGGAGCGCATCTTGCAACAACCAGACGACGAGAGCACTGAAGCCGATGACGGCTCCGAGCCATAAAAAATTCCGTTGTCCCATGTCGTTCACCTCGTCCCCATCATAACACATCGACCCGACGCGCCGTCGTTTGCGGTGGCAAGGAACGCGTCATTTGCTCATCATGCTCGACTCTTACAGATTGACCGACGAGAAACGGTTTCTCTTCAGAAAAGTGTTCCTTCAGATGAAACACGATCCCATCAAACGGATCTGCCTCTCGAGTCGGAGTGACCCTGATTTTCCCATCCATCACCTCTGCGATATACCCTGTGAACGTCGCCATGTCATCCCCTCCTTCCCGGCTATACTTTTCATTTCCCGTTTTTGCAAAAGATGCTACTCCCTCGTTTCGAGAACAAGTATAATAGAGCGACACCAGTACTTGTGAGGAGGACACCGTATGACACAAACCATCGATATACACACCCCAGAGTTCCAACGCACATTCCTTGAGATGATGCTCCTCGCAGAATTGACTGACGAGTATAACGTTGCAGCAATCGATGCATTAGCGACACGTGGCGAGACCGCCTTTCCGAATGATCCATTCTTTCCTGCTATGCGCGCGTATCCACATATCCGTGATGGTAACATCGCAAAAGCCAAACAATGGCTCGATACAGTAAGCGAACTTGGTGATCATTATATCCTTCACATGCTGAACGGCATCGTCAGTGAAGATACGGGATTCACGTTCGAGGCAGAACAACATTTCATTCGTGGTGTCGAGCTCTATCCGGACGTACCGATCATGCACCGTGCTATCGCGATTCATTACTTTGACCGAAAATTCTACGGAGAAGCTGGGCTGCACGTCATGCATTATGTCCGACTTGCCGGATTAGGTCCTGATACGGTACCCATGCTTCTCGAATTTTTCCAAGTATACGATGATATCCCCCTCGACATGGTCAATGAACTCATGAAAACGGCGAGTGGCTATTTGAACGCCAACCCACATAATCCACACGCCCATTCTTTATATGCCGCCATCTGCAGCCAGCGCTTTGCTGCCCTCTCAGCCGAGCTCGCCGACGAAGAGCCGCTCACTGAAGAGATGATTTGGATGCTACTCGAAGTCGAGAACCACGGGATGTGGAGTGCGACCTATGACCAAAGTGAGGGACATATGTTCCGTCATATGTTCGCAGAATACGTCAACAACGTCGTCCTTCCGAATACGTCACAACTCTATGTATGGCGCCTTCGGATTCGGTACTGGACACGTCGCCTGACCCACCGCTTCACAGGTGGGTATACCGTTCAATCGTCATAAAATTCACAATCGAACCAAGAAAAGAAATCATAAAAAAAATCGAAAGCGAGTGAGGATTCAAAAAACTGAATCCTCACTCGCTTTTTGGTAACATGCTTATTCATGACTGCTGTACTTTTCAACAATCCCCTTCACATCTTCAACCAATTTTTTCACGTCTTGAATCTGTCTAATTTCACTGTCTTCCAGTTCCAGGATGTTCACCTCCTCTTTTAATTTTTCTCCAATATCCCTTAATGTTTGATTCAACATGATAATAGACAAATTGAGAAATGGATTGTCTTTTGAATATACCGTGCTATCTTTGCTGAAACTTCCTCCCGTATATTTATAAAAACCACGACGTACGACAATGTATTGGTCTTCTTTCTGTATTAAATCACGAATTGCTCCTGCAAATGCACCATCGGATACCTGGTCTTTCATATTCGCTTTTACATACGCCTTGACATCTTTTGCGGCGTATTCGTCTCCATCTTTCATAAATTCTCTAGCATGGAAACGAATCTCTTCTGCAATCGAGTTGAATTCTGACATATTAATCCTCCTTGTTACATACTATCTTGCTTTAACTATACACAATAAGCACTCCAGCATAAATAGAATGACAAACTTTCATTAATGATACGATTTGAATTTCTCAATATGCAGAATAAGCGAAATTTCGAATTTTAATTGACAAAGCGTTTTCCCTGATTTATATTGGATATGTATCACATCACATCAACATTTAGGAGGTTCAGCATGAAAATTAAGTCCCTGTTAGCAGCTAACTTTAAGGTCGATTCTCAAGATGTACACACTTTAGGGTCACATTATTTCCAAATACAAGGGAATAAAGTAATGTGGTCAAAACTTGATCCAAAAAAAGATGAAAAAACTACCGGAGCCAACGTAGAACGATTACATGAAGCCGACTTTTATACGATTTTTGTTGAGGAACATCGTTTGAATTCGACACCTCGTGCACTCTTTACCATTCCTACAAACTTTATTGTGAGCCACTTAGATCAAATGGATGTTAACAAGGGCCGTGTCTGGATTAAAATGACTTATGTCGATTTCGATGGTTGGTACTTGAAACTGAAAAATGGCAAACACGTTCCTCTCTCCCCTTATGAAAAGGGAGTATACACCTATGATGAACGAAAAGCTTTGATTATAGGATTGAATCGAGTTTTAAGCGAATAAGCGAAAGAGGCGATGGATGAAAACATCCGTCGCCTCTTTCGCATGTTATTCGGCATACGGTTTAATCGGTCCGCGTAGGCTGAACGAATAATCCTCGGGGTCGACAATCCCGACGACTTCGTCCCCTTCAAGCAAGTCATATAAGAACTCTGCCATCTCGCGCGCCGTGTGATACTTCGCGACGTTTTCGCTGTAGTCGAATCCTTCCGTATCGCGTGCCCGGTCGGCGAAACTCGTCTCCGTTGCAGCCGGTGCGAGCACTTTTGCTCGAAGTTTGGCACCATTCTGCTTCAATTCCTGTGCGAGTCCTTCCGTATATGCACTCACATAAAACTTCGTCGCACAATATGTGACCGAGTTCGGGACGATGCGATATCCCCCGACAGACGACACGTTCAACAGTTGCGCCCCTTCGACGTCGTGATAGTCACGGACGTATAGACTCGATAAGACGGTGAGCGCCTCGATGTTCAAACGAATCATGTTTTCAATCTTACCTAAATCCACCTCTTTGATTTGTCCGGCATCCCCAAACCCAGCGTTGTTAATCCACGTCTCGATATCGAGGTCCGCGAGCGACTCATATAGTCCGTACACGTTCTCGCTGTAAGACAGATCGGTCGATTTGATGATGACATCGCCATCAGGCGAGATGGATTTGATTTCATCACGTAACGATTCGAGCTCTTCTTTTCGTCTTGCGACGAGCACGAGCGACTTTCCTTTTTCGGCTAGTAGTTTCGCTGCTTCATACCCGATTCCTGAGCTAGCACCTGTAATGACCGTATACTTCATATGATCCACTCCTTTTTGTCGTTTACCTTGTTGTTCATTCCCCACTTTCTGGATGGCGAATCGTTTCGATGTGAACAAAAAGGTCCTGACTCCGAAGAGACAGGACTTTAGTGGAACACCTTATTTCTTGATACAGTACCTTTCGATTTGAATTGCGAGCTGCGAAATTTCAATTGATTCTGTCGCTGTTCAAACACAAAACAGAATGACTTCCGTCTCATCTAATCGCATTTTATATCCTTTTCGATTCAAAAATAACTGTAAAGCAGCATATGCCGTTCATTTATTCATAATCAAAAAACGGTGTTTTTTTGATTATGATAAGTCTGTTAGAACATTTGAGTCATTACCTCCATGTTGCAACCATTTAAGTCGTGAACCGCCCAATCAACGTCTGCAGGTCACTCGTCATATTACCGAGCGACTCGGCGACACCGTTCAACTCTTGAATCATCGCAAGTTGAGAGTCAGCTGTCTCACCGACAGAGCGCATCGTCTTCGCCTTCCCTTCGCTGTCTTGTGACATTTGAAGAGAAGATGTTGCGACTTGTCTCGTTGTCTCCGCAATTTCATGCGAGGCGATACGAATGTGTGACGTATCGTCAACCGACGTCTCGAGCTGCCTGACGATCTGTTCGAACGCACGTGTCGCCCGTTCGAGCAACAACGTGTTCGTCTCGACGCGTTTCGCACTGACGACGTGTTGGTCGAGGACGGCATTCGATTGTGCTTGAATCGACTCGATCAACCCGGCGATTTGTGTCGCCGACTGTTTCGACTGCTCGGCAAGTTTACGTACTTCTTCTGCGACGACGGCGAAGCCTTTCCCTTGTTCGCCGGCACGTGCCGCTTCGATGGCCGCATTCAATGCCAATAAGTTCGTCTGGTCCGTGATCGATTGGATGACCTCGGTAATGAGAGCGATCTCATCGGACTGTTGCTTCAGTTCCGAAATCGATTCTCCTGTCAGACGTGTCTCCCGTTCCAGTGCGAGCACTTCGTCTTTCGCCTGGGACATCGTCGCGCCACCTCCTTCGGCTAGCTTCAAACTCTGTGATACGTCATCGTCAATCGAGCCGATTGAACCGGCAATCCGACCAATTCCTTCATCTTTTTTGCAATTTTTTTCACTACTTTCGAGGAACAAGTCCTCTTCACCTCTTTTTCTCTCTATGATGATGTGTTGCTCTTTTTTATCGGACGAGACCGCCTAATTTGTACCAACAATTTGAAATTATCTAACACATTGACCCCTTATTAAAAAATCTGAACTGTAAATGTTTCAAAAAATTCATAAAAAAAGACCAGACATACGCCTGGTCCCCAAAAACTGATTATAGTTTGAATTGTGCCACACGATTCGATAGTTCTGTCGCGCGTTTCTCAGTTTCATTCATCTTCGTTTGCACATCATTGAAGCGCTCAACCGATAGTTGAACTTTCTCCGAGATGGACTGTGTACCGTCCGCACCTTCTGTCACGGTCGTTGCCACTTCCTGTATCACACCGAGAATGTTATCCGTCATATGACGAAGTTGAAGCGCGTTTCCTTCAAACGTCTTCGCCGTCTCACCGAATACCATCGCGTCCTGTTCATATTGCGTCGCAGCATCTTCGAGACGATTGTAGTCTGCCATGACTTTCGTGTTCAAGAAGGTCAACATGTCATCCGAACTCGTATTGAGTCGTTCGACCGAATCGATGACGGTGTTCGATACGTCACGAATCTCGTTGACCGTCTGACGTGAGTTCTCCGCAAGTTTACGAATTTCCGATGCGACGACCGCAAATCCACGTCCGGCATCTCCTGCCCGTGCCGCTTCAATCGATGCGTTCAGTGCGAGTAAGTTCGTCTGGTCGGCGATTGCGAGAATGGCCGTCGTCAAGACGCGAATTTCTTCGACCGATTGGGCCCCTTTGATGGCTTCCGCGAGCTCGACTTTTTTCTTCTCGATAATCGCCACAGCTTCTGTTTTCGAAACAACGGCTTGTTCACGCATCTCGTGTGCTCGTGTCTCGACACGGTTCGCCGTGTCGGCACTCTCATTCGATAAGTCGACGATGGAGTCAATCGAACTGCCCATCTCTGTCGTCGAAGCACTCATTTCTTGCGATGAGGCCGCCGTCTCTTCCATACCGGCCGTCAATTCTTCGACCGTTCCAGACGTCTCTTCCATATAGTGACTGAGTCGCGTCACTTCGGCTGATACGTCTTTAGAAGACGAGAGGACGACTTTCGCTGTCTCATCGACATCGATCATGATTTCACGAAGTGTCGCGAGGAATGTGTTGAATGAACGACTGACTTGCGCGATTTCATCGTTTGACGTGACGGGAATCGTCATCGTCAAATCCCCACCTTGTGTCGCGAGTTCATCAAAGCGTGTCTGCAACGTTTGCATCGGTCGAATGATTGAACGTAACAAACTGAACCCTAGGAATAAGAGAATTGCCACGGCCCCGACCGTCACGGCAACCAAGGCCATAAGGGACTGCATGAATTTTTGTTCCATGTTTTGACCGACACGTTGTGACCCTTCTGAGTTGTAGTCGACAAGACTGGCTAATTTTTGTGTGAAGTTATCATATGTCGATTGTGATTGAGCATCATAATATGAATGTGCCATCCCCGTGTTGCCTGTTGAACTGAATGTCAACATGTTGTCGGAGACGCGCTGATACATCTCCCATTGACGCGAGAAGTTATTGAATAGCTCTTTGTCCTCTGCGTTTACAGCACGTCCTTCATACTTCGGTGCAATCGTATTGATCTCATCACGAATCTCTTTCATCTGCGTCATGAGTTCTTCTTTCATCGTCGCATCATCTGAGACGATATGGTCGAGCTCGAGCGTTCTGTAGTTTGCGGCGAGCGTATTAAGTTCGTGAGCGTAATCTAGCCCTTTATTCCAGTTGTTGACGATGTCATCTGCTTGACGGTTCGCGTCACTCATTGAAAATAGCGCGTATCCGCCGACGCCAATGACCATGACAAGCGATATAAGAACGAGTCCCCACAATTTTTGACGAATCGTCAAATTCTTTCCAATGTTCGGTCCGAAAGATGTCGTGCGTTCACGCTTCTCTCTACGCTTCCATTTGAGTGTCGGTTTCCACGTCCATGTCGGTTTTCGTTTGATCCGGCTGAGTGCCTTAGACCATGTTGATTTCCATTCCATCTATGTATTCCCCTCTCAATCATGCAGTATTTTCTATAGTATCGACAATTTTCAGAAAATAATGAAGGGAATTGACCAAACTTAAAAAAGGTGACTCAAAACTGCAAGAGTCACCTTCCACTTGATCACTTCACGCTCAACACTGTTTGTGTGCCTTCAATCATCTTGATTTCGGTCCATTCAATCACATTTTTCGCGAGCGGATCGTTAGCGACCATGAAGTCGGCGAGTGCTTCCACTTTTTGAGCGTCGACCGGTTGCTCCACGTTGTTCAAGCGGAAACGTACGACTTTATGGAATGCATCTAAAAATGAGATTTCAAGTTTTGTGTCAGTCATGGGTTATTCTCCTCCTTGGGGTATGGGTTAAACTAAATCGTATTCACGGACGATGCCGAGGTCCGCGTCCTCTTGAATGACAAGGTCGATTAAAAGACGACCAAACGCATCAATCGTATCTGCCGTAAGGTCGGCACGAATCGGGCCGAACCGTTGCGCTTTTTTCGTCGGTTTTGCTGTTTCTAAGTCATGATGCGTCGTCAAGACGAACGTTGCTTTCTTCTCTGTTAAAACAGCCATGGGGGATGGCTCCTTTCAATAGGGGATTAGGTTTCTGATACGTTCGAGGTACCCATTCGCTCGAGCAGCTGGATCATGCGATCGAGCTTCGTCTCAATCCGATGAAGCAAATAGAGCGAGACGACGATAGGGAACCCGAGATTTGAGATGAGTTCAGGCCAACTCATGTGATCACCTGCTCATCATGCCGAGGATCATCGACGGGATGTGTGAGGTTGTTCATAAGTCCTCCGTGTTAATACACTAGAAATTCTTGGGCCACGACGTAGTTGACGGATTCCACATCAATCAGTGCCTTGATCAAGTCACCAAACTGTTTCATCCGTGCTTCATCCATTCGACTGCCTAGCGGTCCGTAGCGAACGAGTTGCTTTTTCTCTTTGCCGTCGACTTGTCGCCGGGTGTCCAAATAAAGCATCGTCGCTGTTTCTCGATATATTGCCATCTGTCTCACCTCCTTCGCCCTTATTAACCGTTTTCATGAAGAAAGTGCTCATTCTATTTTTATATAGCAATGAGTGACGATAGTCCCAAAACCTCTGAATTTTTATTCATTTTTCAAATATTGACTGCTTTCCTTGAGTTTTCATATTAAATAGGGTATCTTAATTTTCGGCAGACAGCATTCAAAAATACGTCAAAAGTACTACGATTTATTCCCCACATTTGAAAAAACTGTAAGTTAAATTCTTGTAAATGGGGTACGATACGTAGGAAGGCATTTTTTGAATTTTACTAGTCAGTCTTGAAGAAGGAGACATACACGATGAACAGCCCAGACCTCGCAAGCACCACCACTATTCCTTCCGCTCAACACGACTTCGACCAATCCGACCTGACGTTTTCAGCGACCGAATGGGATACATACCGACCGGAACAAGGAAAACCAATTTCGTATAAAGAACAACATCTGATCGTTTATCCGCTCAAAGAATTGAGTCGGGCCTTCAGTGTGGCCGGCATCCCGCGTAGCCAACAGCAGCTAATCAAATGGGAGACAGATGGCGTTTTGCCACCTACCCCGTTCACGTTCGGCCGAAAACGATTCTATACGGAAAATCAGATTCGTACCATTGTCGACGTCGCATTGGAGTGCGGATTGCGCCCACGGACACATGTAAAGAAAACAAATTTTTCTGAATTGGCGCATCATGAATTAACGTACATATTAAAGCTCGAACTAAATGCTTATGAGGCGCCTGTCGTATGAGCAGTAAAAAGCCATCCGCCATGATGCTCATGACGAATGGCTTTTTACTTACTTTTCGGTAATCGATCGCGGTACGTCCGCACGGGACACTTCCTCATACGACGTGACCGTGTCCCCGTCCTTGACGTATAAACGTAAGTAAGCCCCTTCCCGAAGCTCTTTCGCAGCCGTAAAGGTGATTTCCTTCGACTTCCCGTCTGACGTGAAAGCTGGCTGCGTGTATACGTATCGCTTCATCACTTCACCGTTCTCGAGTATCGTCTCTTCTACATCGGACACCGCTCCTACTTTGACGAACAGGGTATCCTTCCCAATTCGATTCCAATCCACCTGAGTGACTCCGACTACTACTAAAATCGAAACTATTGCAATTCCAATCCATTTTTTCATAATTTTCTCTCCTTATCGAATCGCCGTCATGAAGCGGCGAACCGTGATGCCATAGTAGATTGCATAAATCGCAGTATAGACGCCCATCCACACGAGGACCGGTATCGTGAAATTCATGCTCAACAAGTTTGAAAACGCGATGAGCGCCACGGTCGCATGCAGAATCCCGAGAGCGAACGGGGCGAGAAACACGACGAGGATCTGTTGGCGCACCGTCCGGCGCACATCCCGATCGGATATGCCGATTTTCTGTAATATCGTATACTTCGCCCGGTCATCCTCTGTCTCCGTCATCGTCTTGAAGTAGATGACGCTACCTGTCGCGACGAGGAAGACGAGTCCAAGGAATGTCCCGACAAAGAGAAGCGCCCCGTTCATCGCCATCGTCTCGGCATACACATCCGGTGCGCTTGAGAACGATTCGAGCCCGAGTCCCGCTAGACGTTCAGACTGGTCGCGCTGATCTTTGAATGATTCCGTGAGGACGACATGATACGTCTCGCTCGGTTCCGTCATCGTCTTGAACATGTCGTCTTCGACGACGAGGAACGACCCGCCGAACGTCATCACGTTGAGCGGCGACTCTTCAAGACGCGTCGACACGTCAACCGTCTGTCCTGACAGTTCGACCGATTCGAGCTCTTCCGAATAACGTTCGTCATAGAACGGGTCGACCCATACGACCTCACCCTGTTTGAACGGGGCCGGTTCTGCGACGCCGAGACCTTGAAGGAGATGCCGGTATGTCGACTCATCGATGACCCCGAGCTCACGCTCTCCGTACTGCGCTTCCGTCCGAATCGTCTTCTTTTCGACGCTTGATTCGAACGTCGCTCCATTCACCTCAACCGCCTCCCCTTTCCAGGCATACGTGTAAGGTGTATAAGAGGCGACATTCTCTTCCGCGTAATAGTAGACGCTGAAGATGGCACCCCCTGCCGTGATCGCAGTCGCGCTGATGATGCTGATCAGCGTGAGCGTCTTCGCGTTCCCGCGAATGCGATAGAGAAGCTGTGACGTCGTCAACAAGTTGAGCCGTTTCCACGACCAATGCTCCTTCCCTTTCAACCATGTCAAAGCGAAAATCAAGACACTATGGAAGAGAAGCGCCGATCCGATGACACTCAATCCGATGATGAGAAGCGGCATCGCGAGTCCGAGCATTTTCCAAAGGGATGACGTCATCAAATCCTGAAGGGCGAGCCAGTACGCCACTCCAATGGTGAGAATCCCCGTGAGCGCGACCCAGCCTTTCGCCGTCGGAACCCCTTCCCCACTCTTGTCCGCATGGAACAGGTCAATCAACTTGAAGCGATAGATGACCCGGTAACCTTGGAACGAAGTGAAAAGGAAAATCGCAAGAAAGACGAGGAACGTCTCGATGAATGCCGACGCCGAGAAGGCGAATCCGATGTTCAAGTCGCTGTCCATGAGACGCATCAATAGTTGGAGGAGCGCGTTCGCCCCGAAAATTCCGAGAATGATTCCGATGACTAAGGACACCGCTCCGATGACGATGTTCTCAAATAGGAGCAAGAGCCCGATTTGTTTCTTTCGGACACCGAGAAGTGAGTAAAGTCCCACTTCCCGTTTCCGTCCCCTTAGGAAAAATGCGTTCGAATAGGCGATAAAGAGGGCGACGAACAGCATCAGGATGAACGTCGATGTGCTCATCAATCCGCTGATCTTCTTCGACGTCTCCGCAAGCGCACTGATCTCATGACTGTGCTTCAGTGTCGCGAACGTGAAGTAGATGACGATGGAAAAGATGGTCGTCCCAACGTAGAGTGCGTATCGCGACAGATTACGCACGACGTTTTTCTTCGCAAGCTCAAATAGCGTCATCGACCGCACCGCCTTTCGCGAGCTCCTCGAGGATTGATTGGTAGAATGCGTCCCGCGAGGCGTTGCCGCGAATGAGTTCCTTTTTCAACCGACCGTCTTGAATATAGAGGACGCGGCGACAGAAACTTGCCGCGAAGGCGTCATGCGTCACCATCATGATTGTCGTCTCCGCCTCGTTCAAACGGGCGAGGGTGTCTAATAAATCGGTCGCCGACTTCGAGTCGAGCGCGCCGGTCGGTTCATCGGCAAAAATGAGTTTTGGGTCTGAGATGAGCGCCCGACAGACGGCCGTACGCTGTTTCTGCCCGCCTGAGATTTGGTACGGGTACTGCTCGAGGATCGCTTCGAGTCCGAACCGTTTCGCCAACCGTTCGACTTTTTCACGTGTTTCCTGGACCGGCGTCTTTGAAACGGCGAGCGGGAGCAACATGTTTTCCCGTACCGTCAACGAGTCAAGCAGGTTGTAGTCCTGAAAAATGAAGCCGAGATGATCACGCCTAAAATCGGCGAGTGCCTCCTCGTTCATCGATGCGATGTCGTCTCCGTCGACTAAAATCTCACCTGACGTCGGTGTATCGATTGTCGCGAGGACGTTGAGTAACGTTGACTTCCCCGCTCCGGACGGTCCCATGATTCCGACGAATTCACCGTGTTCGATTGTGAACGAAACGTCATCGAGTGCCCGAAACGTCGCGTCCCCTTTCCCATATGTTTTTTGAATCGCTTTGACTTGTAATAATGTTTCCATGTTCAGCACCTCTTTCTGACTTTTACATTACGCCCCCTGTCTTAACTTGAACTCACGCGTACCTTACAAAATCCTTAAGTGTTATTCTTATAGAGAGGTGATGAAGATGAAGCAACCAAGAATTCTGATCGTAGATGATGAACAAGACTTATGTATGTTGATTCAACGCGCGCTCGAGAAGGAAGGATTTCACGAAATCCGGACCGCCCATACGTTGAAGGACGGGTTTGACGTCTTCGAGACGTTCCGTCCACACTTGGCGATTTTAGACGTCATGCTGCCGGACGGGGAAGGCTATCAGCTCTGCCAACAAATGCGGGCGCACTCTACTATCCCGATCCTCTTCCTATCTGCCAAATCGGAAGAAGTCGATAAACTGCTCGGACTCGCCATCGGTGGGGATGATTACATCACGAAGCCGTTCAGTCCAAAAGAAATGGCCTTCCGCGTGAAAGCACAGCTGCGACGGGTGTCGATGATGGAAGCATCGATGGAAGAGACGACCGTCGGACCCTTTCAAATGAATGAAGACGAGACGGAAGTGTATGTGAACGGGGTGAGATTAGAGTTGACGGCCAAAGAAGTCGGTCTCCTCGCCTGCTTTTTACGCAACCCGAACCGAATCCTGAGCAAGGAGACGCTTTTTACCCAAGTATGGGGCGAGTCGTTCTTCGGGTCGGACAATACCGTCATGGTCCACATCCGGCGTCTCCGTGAAAAAGTCGAACCGAATCCATCCGAGCCGACATACATCAAGACGGTCAAGGGACTTGGCTATCGGTTGACGGTGTAAGGAGCAGTCATGATGAAATGGAAACTGACCGGTCGTTATTTACTGTCGATTCTATTGATTGTCACACTCGTCGTCTTTTTGAACATTGCCATCTTGTTCGGTCTCCTCATCAATGATCGGACAGGACCTGACGATGTCGAAAGCAACTCAGGGGAAACATTCACTCGAAACTTCAGTACGTATCTTTCAATTGAGGACGGCGAACCTGTCGTGTCAGAGTCAGGGCGGGAGGCGCTCGAACAGTATGGCGCGTTTGTTCGTTTTTTAGATGAGACCGGACGTGTCGTCAGTGACGTCGATACTCCGAGCGGACTGCCTGACGCCTATTCTCCGATTGAGTTGATTCAAATCTATAAATATATGGACGATGAGCTTCGGCTTTACTTTATCGGAGAATATGAATCGTATAGCTATCTCATCGGTGTGCCCGAAGCGAGTGAGCGTCGAACGTTATTCATGATTGATGAACAAGCGATTCTCTCGTATGTATCAAAGGCATTCCTTTGGATTCTTATCGTCGACCTGCTCGTCGCCGCCTTGATTGGCTTGTTGTTCAGCTCACGATTAACGCGCCCCGTCTACCGCTTGACCGAGCGGATTCAACAACTGAAGCAACGCGACTTCTCGACCGCTGAACCGAAGCGGTCAGGGATTTACCGTCCTGTCTTCCATGACTTGAATGCCGTCTCACAGACACTCAGGACGTACGAGCGTCAACGGACGGAACTCGATGAACGTCGGAAAGAGTGGATGAGCAACGTATCGCACGACCTGAAAACGCCGCTTGCCTCCATCCAAGGGTATGCCGAACTGCTCGACGACGATTCATTAGATGGCACGGAGCGTAAACAGTACGTGCATGTGATCGAGCGCCAGGCTAAATATATGAAGGAACTGCTCGACGATTTCAATTTGACGATGCGTCTGCAGCACGGCGACTTTCCGCTTACCCTCGAAGATACAAACCTCGAGCCGTTCGTCCGTGAAGTCGTCATCGACGTATTGAACGATTCTCGCTTCAGCGAGCATCATATCGAGTTTGAGTCGACCGCGGCAGCGTCCGTGTTACTTGACCGTCACTTTATGAAGCGGGCTTTGCTCAACTTCTTGTATAACGCGTTAATTCATAACGACGAGTCCGTGCGGGTGACGGTCCACATCGAGGGTGACATCGTGACGATTGGAGAT
Organism: Exiguobacterium sp. s101; assembly: GCF_018617835.1. Lineage (NCBI taxonomy): Bacteria > Bacillati > Bacillota > Bacilli > Caryophanales > Exiguobacterium > Exiguobacterium sp. s101. The sequence goes on from NZ_JACSKX010000002.1 coordinate 86,355, forward strand.
GATGGAAACGGGATTGCCGAATCCGAATTGCCTTATATCTTTGAACGCTATTACCGGGGCACGAATACGGACGACGCGCGCGGAAGCGGTCTCGGTATGGCCATCTCGCGGGACATCATCGAAGCCCACGGTGGGAAGGTCGTGGTAGATAGTGAACAAGGACGAGGCACAACGATTCGAATCACATTTACGCCATAACAAAAAGGGACGCTCAGGCGTCCCTTTTCTGTGCTGTATAGTCGGTAATCCACTCTTCTAACTTTCCAAGCGGCAACGGTCTAGAGAAATAGTACCCTTGCATCTCATCACAGCCGAGTCCGCGTAATGCCTCCCACTGCTCAAGCGTTTCGACGCCTTCACAAACCGTCTTCAAGTTCAATCCGCGTGCTAAGTCGACGATGGATTCAACGATGACGTTCCCGGTCGGGTCGTTCTCTGTCACTTGAATGAACTGCCGATCGATTTTGATCTCATGAATCGGATAGTGCTTCAAGTAGACGAATGCTGAGAACCCGGTCCCGAAGTCATCGATGGAAATGGAAAATCCTTCTTCCCGGAAGGCGATGAAACGGTCGATGACGTGTTGCTGGTTTTCCATCCCAACGCTCTCTGTAATCTCCAAAGTCATATAACTCGTACAGATTCCTTCTTCACGTGCGATTTGGGCAAATTTTTCGACGACCCCTTCAGATAAGAAATGACGCGCCGATAAGTTGAGCGCAAGCTCGTAGCGGTCTCCACGATTATGCCACTGTTTGAGCTGGCGACAGGCCGTTACGAACGCCCATTCTTCTAGGTCGATGATGATCCCCGTCGATTCGGCGAGCGGAATGAAGTCGAGTGGCGGTACGAGACCACGCTCCGGATGGTTCCAGCGCATCAATCCTTCGAATCCTTTCAATTTTCCAGAATCAGCAATAACTTTTGGTTGATAATATAATTCAAACTGTTCTGATAGGACTCCCAATCGTAGGTTCATCTCTAGCCTTAGGCGATCTGATGCTTCCTGTGCCATCTCCTCTTCAAAAAACGCAATGACTCCCCGCTTCCCATTCGATTGACCCGCAACAACCCGAGTTGTATGAATCATGTCTAATGTGGAGCGACCTTCATTTTCGATCGAGATGAACGCGCTCGTCGTCAACACAACATCTAATTCATTAATTCGATACGGGAGACGTGTCACTTGCTCACATAAGTGTTCCGCAAGCGTATGCACTTTCCTCCGTTCCCCGTAAGGAATCCAAATGACAAATCCAGATTGAGACGTTCGAGCCATTCGAGACTCATCGACCACCTTGCGCAATCGACTCGCCATTTCTTTGACAATCAAATCAGACGCTTCAGAACCGATAGCATCTTCAATCGATCGAAAATCATCGGCTCGAATATAAAGAACAGCACCGAGAAAACCTTTCGTATGAAGACGAAGTGAATCGATTTCATCGACAAACGCGTACTTATTCATCAATCCCGTTAATTCATCCGTATAGGCCAGTTGATGAAGATGTTCATCAATCAACTGACGGTCGAGTCGAAAGTAAAGGATTGCGATAAAGTCCGCAAGCGTGCTCACAATTAATTCTTCAAGATAGTTCCACTTCCGCGGTAAAAATGTTTCGCAACAAATCACACCTTTAGCGCGATTGTTCGCGTAAATCGGAGCATCGAGCATCGAGTGGATACGCTGACCTTCCACAAAATACTCTGTGTATAGTTCCTTCACCCACGGGTGACTTCGAACGTCCTCGAACGTGAGGACCCGTTCTGTCTGAAGCGCCTCAAAATAGTCCGCTGCGAGTTCATGATGAACCGTCAACTTCGGATAATGTGTACCTGATTCGTGAGAATAGGCGACTTGGCACGAAATGGATTGATATGATGTGTCAAAATGCCAAATTGACACTGTATCGACCGCCAGCATATCAGCGACGATCTCACACATATATCGAATCGCCTCCTGTACGGTTTTCTCGGTCACAATCGGCATTCTCACGAGCTCGAACAGTTTCTCTTGATGTTTACGATATGTTCGGTTTGAAAAGTTCTTCTCGATCATCAGTCTGCTACCTCACCAAATTTATTTTGACCTAATGATAGCATGAAACATCACACGTCACGTTTTCCAAAATTCAACAGAAAGTCAATACTTCCTCCTTTTTCGAATCTTTTAAATATCCATTTATACCCATTTATAAATTATTGACCTCCTTTTCAAGAAAGGGACGTGAATTGACCTTTTGCCCCATTGCTTGCTCATTTCGTCTCACCGTACAATAAACTTGTATTGTTTCACTTGTTGAATGGTTTCATTCTCACTCTTTGAAAGGATGTAACGCTATGAATTCAAAGTCTGGTCTCACTTACTCATTCGCGGCTCTCGCAGCGGTAAGTATACTTACCCACGCGGACGAAGCTGCGGCTGCGACCACGCATACGGTACGTTCTGGTGATACATTATGGTCCATCAGCCGTTCCTACGATGTATCTGTCGCGACGGTTAAATCTTTGAACGGACTATCCTCTAACCATATTCGCGTCGGTCAGACACTACGTCTCACAGGAAATGCGTCTGCATCGACAGGTGGTTCATCGTTGACCGCTGCGAGTACGAATCGTGTCATGACGACGCATGCGTTGAACATGCGACTCGCCGGAGGAACGTGGCACCGCGTCCTCTTGACGATTCCAAAAGGCAAAACGCTCACCCCGATTCAATCAAAAGGATCGTGGACGAAAGTCAGTTACGGCGGACAGACCGGGTGGGTGCATAACGACTATTTACAAAAAGCTTCCACGTCAAGCGGAGCAGACACGCCTTCGACTGTCACACCGAACGCGGCGACGGCCCAAACGAAAGTAAACTTGAATCTTCGCTCGTCGAAGTCAACAAAGACGACCGTGGTGCTCACGATTCCTAAGGGCAAGACGGTCACCGTCTTAACTGTCGAAGGCTCATGGTCGAAAGTAAAGTACGGGACAAAAACTGGATATGTCGCCAATACATATTTAACGACATCTGAATCAGCGACACCTACGTCACCGAGTACAGAACAATCCATCAACCAACAGTTCACTACGACCGCAAACTTGAATGTTCGGCAAGGTGCCGGCATCGGCTACGCCCTCGTCACGTCCATCCCGAACGGCACGGTCGTCCAGGCGACGAAACAGTCAGGAAGCTGGTACTATGTCACGTATAATGGTAAATCCGGATACGTGAGCGCCGGTTATTTAAAGCAAACGACTACGACACCGAGTGACCCTGCCCCCAATGAAGGAGATGCCGGTGTTGGCAATGCCACTGTTGATTACATCGTCAACACACCCTCTTTGAACGTCCGTTCGAGCTCTTCAACGAGTGCGACGATTATCGGTAGTGTCAAAGCGGGACAGACGTTGCGCGTCGTCGAGTCTTCAAAAGGTTGGCTACAAATCTATTACGGGAATACGGTCGGCTTTGTTGCCTCGGCCTATGTAAAAACGGTCCCGAAAGGCTCGGCAGAAGGTCCGGCTTGGGTCGAAGGTTCCTATGACGCAAACTCGTACTATACGTACTATCCGACTTCGATTCGGTTACAGGCGAGCGAGGCGAGCAGTACGGTCGGTTCGACACTCCGCGGAGAACTGTTGAACATCATTGGAGAGACGGCTACGCACTATCGGCTCTCTTCAGGATTTGTCGCAAAATCAGCCGTCACAGAAATCAAAGGACAAAGCGCTCAGTCTACACGACTTTCGACCATCCAGGTGGCTAAACAGTATGTGGGTACACCATACGTGTGGGCATCTTCTAGCCCGGCCAACGGCGGATTCGATTGTTCAGGTCTTATCTATTATGTATTCAATCAATCCGGTGTCAGCATCCCACGTACGAACGTGGCCAATTACTGGAACGGTGCTTACTTCGGAGCACAATTACCGAAGTCGTTCGTCCCGCAGCCCGGTGATCTCGTCTTTTTCGAAAACACATATACCGCAGGACCATCGCATATGGGCATCATGATTAACGCTGATACATTCATCCATGCCGGTTCATACGGATTAGGTTATAACCAAATCAGTAAAGAACCGTATTGGCAATCACGCTTGATCGGTTATAAGCGCCCGTGACTTTAGTCACGTTAATAAACCCGACAAAAGTCGGGTTTTTCTTTCGTTTTGCAGGAATTTCATCCCGTGACCCGAAATCGGAGTATGATGAAGAAAAAAAGGAGGTGCCGGATGGGCCAACACCGTTTCGCGAAAATTCCATACCGTATCTACACGATCGCGCTTGCGATCGCTTGTCTCATTGGTGTCCTGTTGTTTGGGCTTGGAACGAGTTTTTATTGGCATGAAAAACAAGAAGCCATCGACCAGACAATCGCGAATTTGAGTCAGGCGGCAGACCTGGCTGGTGTCGAAGCGTATGTGACGCTCTTCGAGGCGGCGACCCGTTACGAGGAACAGTCGAATCAGACGTCATCGTTCTTATCCACACCGTACAAAGAACGGGCACTCCAATACAATGAGCGTTTATTGAACAACTTCGAAGCTGGTATAAACGAACGGGAACGAGAGACGCTTCAGACGTTCTCGAACGATTTGAACCGTATTCTCGAAGAAGAGCGATTCGAGGCGGTCCCGAACGATGTCATCAGTTCAATCAATCGCCGTTGGTTCTATCGAGCGCTCGAACAAACGAATCAACCGAATGCAGCTTATGAACTGATTGACGCCATTATGCGGATGCAATCGATGCTCATGCGAAACGGCGCTTCCTTACTCGGTGATTCAATTGACGAGAACCAACTGGCCAGTACCGTTGATTTGATTGTAGGCGAAGCGGCAATCATCCAAACAATCATCGCATCGAACACAACGTTACAAACGAAAGCCGTCATCGACGTGGCAGAAAGTGGTCAATCGTTCGCCAATATGGCAAACCGTGAGGCATCTCTAGAAGCTCGTTATGTCAATTCAACGAACGTCTACGAAGATGCGTATGGGGCTCTTCGCTCGATTCGCTCTACTTCAGAGGTCGCGCTACGAGAAGAAAGTAAACATTACCAACTTCTCGCCACTATCTCATTCGTCATGACATTCCTCTTATCACTCGGACTGATTTTCCTGCTTTACTATACGCGCAAGCGTTACAATCACGATTTGGCGCACCTCAAGGCACGAGCGCTTGCTATCGATCCAAGTCTCACGCCGGTTGAAGAGATGTTCCCGAAGACGCATGACTTCCGTGGCATTGAGGACGAGTTAGGCGAGATTGCCGCAAGCGTTCATTCGACCTTCCATGAGCTCGAAAATCGCTCACAGGATCTCGTGCGCTATCACGAACGTTGGTCGTCCCTCTTTTCAGAGACCGGGCTCGCCATCGCGCTGATGGATGATTCTTATAATCTGATTGAACGAAATGAGATGTTCCGTCAGTTTTTTGGCGACCGAAATTTATATGAGATCAACCAACTGTTCACCGAGACGGGTCGCCGTTTGTTTGAACAAGCACTTGAAGGCGTGACCAACCAAGGAACGAGCGCCCAATTCATCATTCATTTGAAAGGCGAACATACTCGTTATTTGAACGTGAAATTGACACCGCTAAAACGAGAAGAACAATTGACATATTATTTGATTGTTGAAGATGAGACCGATCGTGTCGAGCGGGAACGAAAAGTCGACCGTCTCGTGCGCTTTGATTTGGCGACCAACCTCTACAACGAGTATGGCTTCATCCGCAGATGGGAGAATCAAGAGATTGACGGTGCATTCGTCTTGATTAGACTGCATGACTACCATCACCTCGTCGATTGGTACGATCCGGCATACGCCGATCTTCTCATGAACGAGTTCGCGCGCACCGTCGAGGCTCGCCTCTCCAAATATGCACAACATCTATTCGGGCGGTATCGGGACGATACGTTCATGCTGTATGTCAGAGGCTTCTCTTTTGAGGATGAACATGAATTATTGGAACTGTTCCCGACGGAATTGACAGTCAATCATAAACGACAAAATGTACACATCCAAATCGGTGCAACCGAGACGAAACCTGCGTATAACGATTGTTTGTTTGAGGCGATGAAGGCGTTACAACACGCCAAAGAAACCCGCATCCCATCGGTTTGGTATGACTCAGACATCCTAGCCCAGATGCAACTCGCCGCACTGATTGAGCAGGCGCTTCCAGAGGCGATCCGAAAAGGTGAATTGACGGTCGCCTATCAGCCACAAGTCGAGCTGAAAACAGACCGTGTCGTCGGGGCGGAAGTACTCGCCCGCTGGACACATCCTGACGTCGGAGTCGTTCCACCGAACGAATTCATTCGTGTCGCAGAGCGATCCGATCAAATCTTATGGCTATCGCATAACATTCTCGACCAGACGATCGCACAGCTCGTCGCGTGGCAAGACACACCTTTCGAAGACATCTCACTGTCGTTCAACTTGTCGGCTCATTCGGTCGACCCGTCGATTGTAGCGAAACTTCGGGACTCCATCGAGCTACATCCTTGGCTACCGGACCGATTGAAGATTGAATTGACGGAGTCGTCAGATATTATGTCGTATGAGAGTGAACTCGAACGGTTAGAAGATATCGCCGACCTCGGATATTGCCTCTCGATTGACGACTTCGGGACCGGATATGCCTCATTCGAAGCGATTTGGCATTTGCCGATTCAAGAAGTCAAAATCGACCGGATGTATGTGAGTGGGAAGGCGAAAGAAAGTACATCCTTCTTACGTGCCGTGTCGCGTTTTGCGAACGAGCAACAGCTGACCGCCCTCGCTGAAGGCATCGAGACCGATGACGACCTGTCACGAATGATTCATGAAGGAGTCGAGCTCGGGCAGGGCTACTACTTCTCACCAGCTCTTGATGCGGCTTCATTTGAAACTTGGGTCAACACGAAGGGACACTCGCATTGAGTGTCCCTTTTTTCAGCGTGATTGAATCTCTTCATATAATGCTCGCGTCGCTTCTGCCGACGACTGATTGAGATAGATTGGTTCTGCCGACCAATCGAGTCGAATGACCGGTTCGACATCGCGATCGATAAACAGGAGGACATCTTCTCCTGCTTCCGTGCGAAAATGTCCAGTCAGACGTGTTCCCGTGTCTGCTCCGTTCGTCCGACGCGCGATGTCCGGTAAGATTGTCCATGTCACGTCTTCCACTTCATCGAGCGGGATTTCACGACCATAACTGCCTTCAATGACAATCACCGAGTCTATTACAGTCACCTCAGTCGGTTGACTGAACCAAAATAGGAGCGCGGGCACACCGACGAGTAATACGACAGAGACGATGATGATTGGGATGAGGCGCTTTTTCCCACCCGGTCTCAAACGACCAGATTCATCAAAGATGTTCCCGTCATACCGCTGCATCCGCCAAAGCATGGCGACGATGAAGACGAATAGGACGAGAAAGAACGGTTCGAGTGGTGCGCTCCATCCAGACAAGTCGATGAGTGCAATCAACAGAAACATCGCGCCAATGCCGTAACACATCCAAGCAATCAGTCGCGCCACCCGCTTGATGTCGACACGTTCTTGCCTCTCTTTAGACATCGTATTATACCCTGAGATCAAATGATACCAGCCGAACCTGTCTACCGCGAAGCCTAATACGACGACGATTCCTGCTGCTAGAATGAGAATCCACATATACCTCGCCTCCTCTCCTTTCTTTACGATACAAGACTTCTGAAGGATTCAAATTACACGAAAACAGGACCGCCTACATAAGCAGTCCTGAACAATGTTAATTTGAAGTGGGTGTGTTCGATGGACGTTGCATCCGTCCGATTCCTTCGTACGAAACAGCACCCGGGTCGCGCGCAAACTTCCACGCGTTTCGCGCATCAATCAAGCGACGCTGGCGCATACTCGAAAAGGATTCTGGTCTCAAATTCACGAGCTCATCCCATTCCGTGACGAGAACAGCACAGTCCGCACCATGCAGCGCCTCTTCAATCGATGCCGCCTGCGGATACTCCCACGTCGCAATCGGATCATACCCGATGACTTCAACGTCTCGCGCGACCATATGATGCGCGAGTAAAATCGACGGGGCATCCCGCATATCGTCCGTCCCCGGCTTGAATGCCAAACCAAGAATCGCAACCCGCATGTTCGGTTGAAGATTTAGTTTAGACAGCACATATTCGATTTGCGTCTCATTCACTTTTGTCGCCGCTCGTATGACACGTAAGTCAGTCTCGTTCTCTTTCGCGACATGAAGCAGTGCGTTCATATCTTTCGGGAAGCACGATCCGCCATATCCAATTCCTGCGTTTAAGAACGAGCGCCCGATACGCGGATCGAGTCCCATTCCATCCGCAATTGTTGTAATATCAGCACCTGCTTTATCAGCTAAGCGCGACAAGTCATTCATGAAGCTGATTTTCGTGGCCAAAAATGCATTCGATGCGTATTTGACGAGTTCTGCGTTGATGGGTGTCGTGCAGATGAGTGGAACGCCGAGTCGACCGTATACGCCGGCCAGCTCTTCAGACACTTCAAGGTCCTCACAGCCGATAACGACCCGATGTGGCTTCATGACATCCGCAAGTGCACGTCCCTCTTGTAAAAACTCTGGTACGATTGCAAACTTATGAGAGGGGTACATGATGTTTAATAAATCTGTCGTGCCGGGGGGGACTGAACTACGAATGACAATTTTATGCTTCGTTCTCAGTTCCGAAAGGACTGCTTCGATATAGGATAAGTCACAGCTTCCATCTGACTTGCTCGGTGTCCCGACCGCAAGAATCAAATAGTCGACCTGCTCCGTATCCGCAACACGATCTGTTAACGTGATTTGATCGGCGTGCTCTTGTAGCACCTCTGCCATGCCTGGTTCATGGAATGGCGGGTGTCCACTCATGAGGAGACGTAACTTCTCTTCGTCAGCCTCGACACCGATGACGTGATGACCGGCTTTTGCCAATCCGCAAAGTGTGGCCAATCCAACGTATCCTAAACCAATAATTCCAAATTTCACATCTGTTCCTCCTTCAATCATCTTTTCTAAGCGTACCGAAACACGCCTAAGAAGTGAAGCTTCTAACACTCTCTCGATGTTCTTTGCTATAATGAGTCAAAATGATGGGTGAAAGGACAAATTGCATGGGCTTAATCGCTTTCTTCTTAGTGACCTTGTTCGTTTATTTTTGGTTTCCAGTCCGGGGGGGACTGAAAACTTTTTTACTTGTATTAATCATGGTGAGCGGATGGCTCTCGATTTTTGAACTTGTTGCCATTCTAGAAGCTCGACCGTGGATCTTTGCACCAATCCTAATCGTCATTGCTTCAATGATTTGGAAAGTACAACGCGACCGGAAGCAACAAATGAAGAAAAGTGTTTGACACTCAGTCAGGCGCTTTTTCTTTTTGTATTATTCGAGAAATTTTGTAAAACCCCTGTATCCATGCAAAAACAAAAACGCTCTCAGCGGGTGAGGGCGTCTTCTTTGTGATTTTGTTCGCTACCCATAAATGCTTCCATCGTCGCCGATGTTTCCGAAGAGATTCCATCTCTTTTGAGTACTTTATAGACGGTTTGAAAGATAATCTTCCAGTCACCTATAAACGTGATGTCGTCGACATATTGCACATCCATCTCGAATCGTTCTTCCCACGATAAACGATTGCGCCCGTTCACTTGTGCAAGACCAGTCAATCCCGGTCTCACCTCATGGCGACGCATTTGTCTATCGTTATAACGTGGTAAATACTCAACGAGCAGAGGCCGCGGTCCAACGATGGATAAATCACCTTTCACAATGTTCATCAAACTAGGCAATTCATCGATGCTGAGCGAACGCAACTTTTGCCCGAATGATGTCAAACGCTTGTCATCGGAAAGAAGTTCTCCCACCTCGTCCCTTTCGTCTCTCATTGTCCGGAATTTAATCATCTCAAAAATCACACCGTCTTTTCCAGGACGCTTTTGCTTGAAAAAAATCGGCCCACCTAGTTTAAGGCGAATCAGAAGAGCAGTCCCTCCTATGAGAGGACTAAGTAACACTAAAGCAACTATTGCTAACAAAAGATCTTGAGGACGCTTAAAAAAACGACGATACATGTTCATTTGAGTTCTCCCTTCTTTATACGCTTAAACGGAAGAATCGATTGAATCAAATTTTTTTCAAACTGATTCACCGTAAAGAACCAAGTAAACACCGCATATAGAGCAACAAGTCCCACTGCTTTATATAAAAATCCAATCATATTTGAGGATGGATGTAGGTGTTGAATCACCATCCCGATAACTAATGTCAACAAAAGTCCAGGCAGTAGCTGTAAATGACATTCTTTAAAAAATCGCAAAACATCTATCTTTAATATTTTTACGTAGATGATATTCATAAATACAGCATTTCCACTTAAGTAACCAATCATGAGAGCGAGTGCTGCTCCACTCGCGCCATAGGCCCCGCTCAAAAATATTGCGAGCACTAAACCGATGACTGCTGAGATTACCATCCCGTAAGCTCGATACCGAATTTGATTTGTCGTTACAAGGTGGATGTTTGCAATTTCTTGAGGAAGCGTAATCACACCCATCGCAATGAGTAACGACGCAACAATATATGATTCGCGAAATGCATCACCTACCCAAAAGTGAATAAATTCCGATCCAATCGCAATGAATGTTACTGTAATGAATCCCACAACATAGAGTTGAATCCTACCAACCCGAATCATCAGGTTTTCGATATCTTTAACATCACCTGAATGGGTGAGCCTTGATACTTTTGGCAAAAAAAGTGAATTGACTGCTGTCGCTATAAGCAATACATAACCTTGAACAACCATCCCGATCGAAAAGATTGCAACGGCAACCCCACTTGCTACAATCACAAGTACTGTCGGCATGATATTCATTAGAAAGTTATGTGTTGCAGCAACAGTCGTTTGCCAAGAGGAAAAAACAAAAATTTCACGGTACATCCCTTTCCCGCTGGCCATGAAGTCTATTTTAGTATCTGTATATTTCCATATATATAGTACTTTGGAAATATTATTTAATAATATAACAATCGCATTGATTACAACGAGCGCATATACGCCATACCCCATCACAAGAGCTACGATTGTACAGGTTACAATCACTACTTTCTCAAAAAATAACAATGAATTGAATTGAATGAAACGCTCATTTACGATAAACACTGCATCGAGTGGCTTAGATATTAGGGTAATCAAAATGTAAAAAGCAACAATTGGGTACATAAATTGTAGTTTCTCTAAATCACCAGCACTCAAATTACCGTAAAGATTATCTAGAAACACATATAAAATGGCTAACACGACCGCTAATATAAAGGTCAGCAAAAAAAATAATTTATAGGCGATGCCTAGAAAGCGGATTTCACCTTGCCGATCCCCATCATTTTGATATTTACTTAAAAATCTGGCAACTACTACTTCAAGACCTAGATTAAATGCGAAAATGGCAATGATGGAAAACGATAAAATGTATAATCCATAATTAGCTTGACCAATCTTTCCGATCATCCATGGCGTATAGAGAAATCCTGAAATGATATTGAAACCAATTGAAACGTAGGATACCAAGGCACCATATTTAATTTGATTCGAACTGACTTCTTCTGGTTCGAAAGCATATTTGGTCGCCATAGGTATCCCTCCTTTTTATTGATATGCATAATAGTAGTTATTTCGATTCTTTCGATACTCACGGCGATTTAACACAAGACCTAGAATTTTGGTGCCTGTCATTGTCAATTGATCACGCGCTTTTACTACTTCATCTCGATCTGAAGCTTCGCAACTCACAACGAGAACTGTCCCGTCAACCTCAGTCGCAATCACTCGACTATCCGCAACTTGCATCACTGGTGGTGCATCTAAAATAATAATGTCAAACTGGGTCTGCACTTGATCTAACATTTCTTTAAAGGAAGGTGCAGAGAGTAGTTCTGATGGATTCGGTGGAATGACGCCTGCCGTCATCACGTATAAGTTTTCAAGTTGAGTTTGTTGAATGGCAAGATCAATTGTGACACGTTTTGCAAGAACATTTGAAAGGCCATTCTTCGTATCTAGTCGGAAGATTTGGTGCATTATTGGACGACGCATGTCACAATCAACGACTAGTACACGTTTACCTAATTGAGCATATACAATGGCTAAGTTTCCAGCGGTTGTCGATTTCCCTTCTCCAGTAAAAGTCGAGGTTACAAGTATTGTTTGTAGTCCAGTACCGAGCGACGTATATTCAAGATTTGTACGTAGTGTACGATATTGTTCGGAGATTGGCGATTTCGGATCTGAGATTGTAATTAAATTTAGGTTCATATTCCTATGAAAGCTTTCTTTGTGTTTTCGGAACATATTTCTCTCCCTCCTTTACTTGATTCGATGAGTGCGGATTATGTTTATCTGATTTGAACGATTGACGTTCAAATAGAGGAATCGAAGCAATCACTGGTATTCCAAGTATAGCTTCTGCTTCCGCCTCAGTTCGAATTTGTTTGTTGAAAAGATGTCTAATTAATACGAATGAGCTACTGAAAATGAACCCGAGGAGTATACCAATTGCAGTGTTTCGTGGAATATTTGGCTCTACCGGTTCAATCGGAACAGATGAAGGTGACAAAATTTGTGTATTATCGACTTTCATTAAGCTTGGAATCTCACTTGAAAATACCAAACCTAATTCATTCGCAATACTTGCAGCCATTTCCCCTGATCCTGCGGTAGCACGAACTGTAATGACTTGCGAATTTTCTTCGCTTTCAATAACAATTTGTTCTTCTAACTTTTCAGGGGCATTCGGGATATTTTCACGCACCTCATTTAGAATGATTGGACTTTTCATAATAATTCGATACGTATTAATCAGCCCCTGCGATGATTGGATCTGATTACTGTCTAACGCTTCAGTCCCATTTTGTTTTGGTACCACCAAAATTTGCGTCGAAGCTTCATACGTCGGTGGGATTACATACCTACTTAACGAGTAGGCAATCGCTCCTATTAAAATCATCGTTATTAAAATAAGCCACTTTTTAGATTTCAAAATAAACCAAGTATCCTGGATTGACGAGTTGATATCTCTCACGGTGACTATACCTCCCTTGCTTTTTCGACTGTCGACACCATTTATGAATCAGATAGTGAACCTTTCCCTCTCCGAAAATCATTCAATTCAAAATAGGAAAGAGATACTTATCATTCTTTTGAAATCTTCATTAGCGAGAGAATGACGATGACTTTTTCCCTGTCTCAGCACGACACTGACTATAGGTGACAACGAATACAAGTAAAATCAGTAAATATGCAATAGCTCGTAATCGTAATGATGTACCAATGTTGTCGTTGGTGATGGCAATCAGTCCGTTCCATACAAAAGCTTGTGTCAAAATGAAACCTTGAACTTTCGTCACCCACCCTCTTCTCAACCATAGAAACCCTAAAATCAAAATCATCGGAATCGCTTCAATTACAAAGGCGATTAATGTAGACACGCTCCGAATGTGCCATGGCAAAGGTCCAACTAAGTTACCCAAATAACTGTGTGCATAATTTGCCAAGAAACCTAGATAATTCGTTGCATCAAGTTGAATCCCCATTTGACTACTCCCCCCTAACTGACCTAGCCCGCTGGATCGATACTGTAAGGCAGAGCGAAGTGTACGTTCAACAATAGGAACTTGGATATCCATAAAGAATGAATAAATGACGCCGAATACAATAAGAAACATAATTAGGAATACAACAGGACGCTTAACGAGTGTAAATACAAACCAAATACTCATCGCCAACACAAAAGAAAGAAGAGCGTAAGTTCGGAATTGACCGAGTAGCCAAATTGTCGGAACAAGGAGCATAAAATAGGTCCAATTTTTTTCAAATAACCAACGTGTAGCTAAATATGTGGCAGTCACGAACAACATATAAATCCATACATCCCGAAAAATTGACGTAGTGATATTGAAAAACAAACTAATATAGGCGATATAACTGACAAGTGAGAAGAGATAAGCTCTTTTTCGAATTTCTGTGGCATTTTTCTTTAGAGAAATAGATTCCAATTGGACAGTTACTAATTTCAGTGAAAAGTGGATAAGCAATACGACACCAGCAAAGTTAAACATACGAATCGCAAATACACTTTCCGCCCCAATCAGTTGGAGGTATTTCCCAATAATCCAAGGGTATATAGAAGTTCGGATCCACGATAAGTCATAAAAGACATTCATGGCTTGTTCCCAATAAAATAGGCCGTCATCTCCCCCACCAAAAATTTGAAAAGATATACCATTCCCACTTACATAAATGGCAAGCATATAAAAGACTGTCGTCGCAAGTAAGTAATAAATCAGTACCAAATATCGTACGATACTCACTTCTGATCTAAGTTTCATGACGGCCCCCCCTCACTTTAATGTCCAGAAGCTTGAACGGACTCGTAAATTCGTCTCATTTCGATTTTTGACTGCTCAATATCATAGGACTTAGCAGTTTTTATATTATTCGATCCCATTTGTTGTGCCACTTTTAAATCAATACGCATCATTTGAATCGCTCGGGCAAAACCTGCGATGTCATCAGGTGCACATTTATAACCTGTCACACCTTCAACTGAATAATCATTGATTCCATGAACATTTGATGTGATTAGAGGCAGGCCCGCTGCCATCGCTTCTAGGGCCGCCATGCCAAGCCCTTCCCTACGAGAAGGAAAAACGAAGCAGTCGGCAGCTTTCATCACTTCAAATACATCTTCTCGAAATCCTAGTAAATGTACTTGTTCTTTTAGTTCAAGTTCGATAATCATTCGTTCGAGGCGCTCTTTCGAATCGCCGGTTCCGGCAATCCAATATTGAACGTTTCGATCTTTCAACGTCGCGATCGCTCGGATAATCGTTTCATGATTTTTATTTTCATTCAGTTCTCCGACCGACAACAGTACAAAGTCTGAATCTTGGTAAACACCTAGATTATTGCGTTTCTCAGATCGATTGATGGAGATTTGCTCAATTCGATTCGTATCGACTCCAATCCCAGGTATCCGGAACGTATGGGACGTTTTGAACGTCAATGCCCGTTCATAATCCTCTTGGTTCACCGTGACCAGTGTATCTGTTAAATGAGCAAGTGTACGCTCCACAGGATAATAAAGTAACCAGTTAAGCGAAGGACTACCTCTGAAAAAGTGAAACCCGTGCGCTGTATACATACAGGGAGTCTCGGTTTGGCGAGCAACCAGTCTGCCAATCACCCCACCGATTGGAGAATGGCAATGGATAAATTCATACGTTTGTTGTGAAAGTACATCTTTCAATTGTTGAAAAGCTTTAACATGCCGGTTTATTTTTTTTATGTCACGCTCAAAATCGATTTGGAACATGGAGACCCCTTCTCTTTGAAGACTCTCCCGAATACGTGTGATTTTTTCTTTAGAGTACATACTCCCCCACTCAAAATTCGTTGCAACATGAACCTCATAACCCATTTCCTGTAGTATTCTGATATTGTCACGATTAAAACTTTCAATCATGGATACAACCGACGCGACCATGAGGACACGTTTCATCATCAACACCCCTTTATACACGTTTCCGTAAATAGTCGACACTCCGTAACATTAGAACGAGTGAAATGGTCTGTTCACGTTTACAAAGTTGGAAGAACGTCCTCCATTTCAAATCGAAGTACTTCATATCAATTTGAGAATATGCTTGGCGAAATTCTTTTTGACGCAACACTTGCTTCAACGTTTCCGCTTGATTCAAAAGTGATTTTTGAGACCAAATCTCATTCAACCCAATCCCAATCATGCTTAGTGCGATTCGATTATAAAGCGCACGATTGTAATCTTCACCGAGATTTCGCTCTTCGATATAACGCATGAGGATGTGAAAGAACTCAATCCGAGAAGCAATCAAATTTGTTTGATACGTACTCGTCATCGATGTTACATTTGTCTTCCGATAATGATAAACAGGATAATCGATATAAATAAATCGTTTACAATTCTCCAACGCACGAATTTGATAGTATAAATCTGCGAATGATCCATATGTGCTATCAAAAGATAAATGTTTAATCAAATCACGATGATATAAGGTAATACAATTTGAATTCAGGGCGTCCACTGTTTCCGGACGAGCTAGTTCCTCACCCATAAGTCCGAATAAACGCCGATGAACGTATCGCTTGGTTTCTTCTTCATCGTAAGACAGGAAGTTTGCGTTAAAAATATGTTTAGGTAAAGAACGTCCCTCGTATTCTCGGACATATGTTCCCATAACTGCATCTGCTCGTTCTCTCTCGGCATGTTCTACCATTAGGCGAATGGCGTCCAAATCAAGCCAATCATCACTATCAACGAACATGATGTATTCTCCATCTG
This sequence comes from Exiguobacterium sp. s101, assembly GCF_018617835.1. Classification (NCBI taxonomy): domain Bacteria; kingdom Bacillati; phylum Bacillota; class Bacilli; order Caryophanales; genus Exiguobacterium; species Exiguobacterium sp. s101. The sequence continues at coordinate 102,742 of NZ_JACSKX010000002.1, forward strand.
CCAAATTGAGTCCTCGATTCCGAGAAAATGAACACCCTCTATTTGTCTGATCATATAGTTGCACGCGTAAATCCGAGTCATACTGCAGTAAAACACCAAAACTGTTATCCGTACTTCCATCATTGATACAGATAATTTCAAGGTTTGGGTAGGTTTGATTGACAAGACTTTCAAGGCATTGTTCGATGTAAGGTGCAGTGTTATAAATAGGAACAACTAGACTGACTAACGGCATGCTCTTTGACATCCTTCTCACTCCTTCTATGCTGTTTGTCTCAAGGTGTACGGGGCAATCAGAAATGACGTTATATGTCATTGTTCCCATTCAAAAAAATGGATAAATCCGAATTGAAGAGAGTTCGATATAATTTTTTAGTGAATTATCAAAACAAAAACCCGAGATCCAAAGGCTCTCGAGTCAACGTTCATGATTTGTATGAACTTGTTTTAGATTACTCAAAATGTTGCTGAACAATCGATCATTCACTTGATCGGATACATAGGAGTTATGGGGGCTGATAGACACCCAATCAAAATCATACAATGGATGGTCTGATGGTAGTGGTTCTGATGCAAACACATCAAGAGATACACCAAAAAATTTCCCTTCTTTTAGCACTGAAACAAGAGCGGTCTCATCAATAATCGCTCCCCGTGCGACATTCATCAGAATAGCATCCTCTTTCATCACCTCGAGTGTTTCCTCATTTATTAAATGATAAGTATCTTCCGTCAGTGGAAGCGCAAGAATAATAACGTCACTTTCACGTAATACATCTCGTAGCTCATTCATCAAAACATATTGATCGACAAATGAAACTACTTTTTCTCGGTGTCCAACTCCAATTAGGCGAACACCAAATGGTCGAAGTCTTGTCGCTATGGCTTCACTCACATGACCTACACCAAGTAAGGTCACTGTCTTCCCTGTCAATTCGAGTAAGCGTCGCTCTTTTTCCCACTTCCGGTTGGATTGTTTTTCACGAAGTGATGCACCATGTTTCATAAAATCAAGAAGTTGCCATATGATCCACTCCGCCATTGGCGCGGCGTATGTATCGCCGGCATTATAAACCTCAATACCACGTTCTTTTAACTCTTCAAGAGGCAATCGATCTAAGCCGGCACTCACTGCTTGAACGATTTTCAGCTGAGGAAACTCCTCGACTTGTCTATAAGCGAAAATATTTTGACAAACGAGCACTTCTACTTTTGTCACATCTTGTAGTGAGATATCGGACTCTTGCTCTAGCATAGTGACTTTGCATCCGATTTGTTCTAGTTGTTCTTTTTGATTTAACGATAGACGCATTCCTGTTACCAATACATTCATAACAAAATCCCTTTCTGTGTTTGAATTTCTGTAGTAATACTTTCAACATCCAAAACGAGACTGCGTCTATTTTTTTCCAACCAGTCTGAGGATACATATTTCAGGTGTTGCTCATATGCCCTTACTTTCCAAACCCCCTCTTTAAAAAGTTGAGTTTGGTATGCAGACATCATTTTAACATTCCCTAAATTACAAAAACTCCGTGATAAAATAATGAGCGAAGAATCAAGACGTTTGTGCTCAGCCAAAATTTTTTCTGCAGGTAATTTGCCCTCCCCTATACGAGCAATTCCACCAAATCCGTAAACAATATCCTGCTCACGTATTTGATTAATGATTTTTTCCACTAATCCGTTCGCAAGTGGTTCGAAAAGAAAAGATTGTCCATAACTTAAATGTAAGTCATTCAACCCAATATGAATAAAATCGATTCCATCTAACTTTAAAACATCAGGCATGCATTCTACAGCTTCTTTCGTCTCACAAAGAAGACAAACTTTGGCACGACCATGAACAAATTCAATCAGTCTCTTTACCTCGTCCGTCGTTTTATAGTAAGGCAACATAACGATATCCGCACCGCGATTAATCACCTCGTCAATTTCTTGACGGGACCCTCGGAAAATCGGGTTCACTCTTACAAGTAGTTTTGAATGTTTCAACACTGCACGTACCCGACTGATGTCTTGAAAGTTATGTCGGGAAATCACTGTATCCAAATGACCTTGCCTTTCCGTTTTCCCCATTATTTCAAGGTCAATAAAAATCCAATCAACTCCATTTTGCTCCGCAACACGTGCTACTTCAGGTTGATTTGTAATGTACATTAACGTCAAAGACATAGTCTCTTCTCCTTCCTGAGCGCGATAAAGGACTTTAACAAAATATCCGTTTCCAAGAACAACGAAACAGAAATAAATAACATCATTTAAAATACTTTTATCTCATCGTTTATCAATCACGATACCATTTCATGTTCGTTTATTCATTGTCATTCTGTTTGAAATCAAAAGAATCGGAAATAATGTCATTACAGACAAATCTATTCGACATTTTTCAACAAAAAAGGAGTGACTTCCGATGGAGTGGATTGTGATTTTTGGTGCAGGCGGTCACGCACAAGTCATTATCGATATTTTAGAATTAATGGGACTCTATCGAATTGCGGGCATTTACGATGACAGTCCAGAACTTGTAGGGAAATTCATCTATGGTTATCCCGTTCTTGGTCTAATTGGTGCCAATTCTATCATTCGAAAAGGAATCATCGGTGTCGGAGATAACGATCGTCGTGCGTCCATCGCAATCAAGGTAAGAGAACGTATGCCAGATTTTGAATTTATTTCAGCGATTCATCCGAGCGCGATTGTCGGACGTAACGTGTCCATCGGTCCTGGGGTCGCCGTGATGGCGGGGAGTGTCATTAATCCGAATTCTGTCCTTCAAGAACATTGTGTCGTCAATACGATGGCTTCGGTTGATCACAATTGTCGTCTTGAACCCTTTAGCTCGATTGCACCTGGTGCACATCTTGGCGGTGGTGTAACAATCGGGACTAGATCTTTCATCGGCATGGGGGCCACGGTCATTCATAACATTCACGTCGGACCCGACACAGTCGTCGGCGCCGGAGCGACTGTTGTCTCCAACCTACCAAGTCAAGTAATTGCTTATGGAACACCAGCTAAGGTCACGCGTAGCCGTGAAGTCCGAGAGACATATTTATAAAAACGAAGAAATTCGTACTAAACCCTATGAACTGAACCTTGAATATCGACACTTTTTCTAAGTATCGAGCATTCAGGGTTTTTTTTATGTGTAACGAATCGATATAATAAACTTATTCATTCAGACCGCACTGTAAAACAATCGAAAAAGACATTCATCATCGATGTCATCACTTTAGTTCTTCTGAGTGACTAGAAAAGAAGTTATTTTTTTTTAAGGTTAAACAACATAAGGAAGTAGGCAGGAGTTTATTAGGGTATAAATTATTATAAACATTTAAAAACTACACTTTATCAAGGGGGAGTCTATGCGACACCTTATTTCTATCTCACTCTCATGTTTATTTTTATTGTACGGATGTTCAGATAACAAAGAAGAAACTGAGCTTCCTCAAGACTACGAGAGTGAATTTCCAACAGAATCATTCATTCGAAGTCATCTGTTAACAGAAAAAGGTCTCATCCAAACGAATGTGACCAATCGTGAAAACGAATTTTTATCTGAGTCTCTCGGACTCTATTTGCTATTTTTAGTCGAACGGGATCGCGCAGACGAATTTGCCTCACAAGTCGATGTGCTCACCGAGCATTTCTTGCATGCATCTAATTTGGTTAGTTGGCGACTTGAAAGGACGAACGATGAGCTTACACGAAGCCCTGCGAATGCCTGGATTGATGATGCTCGAATCGTTCACGCCCTGTATGAAGCGGGAGATGCGTTTGATGAACCTTCTTACATTGAATTGGCTGAACAGATTGGCACTTCTCTCACATCAATTGGGGTCAAAGATGGGATCCCCGTTGACTTCGTCGATTTGGCAACAAAGGAACGTGCAGACGTTTTGACTTTAAGCTACCTAGATGAGGACGCCCTACGCCACATGGCCGTGAACGACTTGTACGACAACAGCAAACAAGTATTGAGTAATGCGCCGCTGAGCGAACCGTTCTTCGCAAAATCTTACGTCATCTCAACTCAGACGTATCAGTTCGATGAGGAAATCAATATGATTGATCAGTTATATGTCGCCTTGCGCTATGAACAGTTCGGATTATCGACCGCATCGTTTTATTCTTTCTTTAAAGAGACATTCAGTGACGGGATTGTCTACGGACGGTACGACCTCAACTCAAAAAAACCAACTGTCAACTATGAGTCTCAAGCAGTCTATGCGTTGGCAATCTTTTATTTACTCGAGCGTGATGAACGGGACTTTGCAGAGCGAGTGATGAATCGACTCACTTCATCGATGGTTTCCGACTCATCATCTGATTACTATGGAGGGTATGTTGATGTAGATACGAAAGAGACTCACGCTTTTGACAATTTACTGCCTTTATTAGCAGAAGGGGGACTAATCGATGGATACCTCATTCCGTAAAACAAGTTTAGTCAGTTTACAAATTGGACTTTTGTTGATCGCTGCCGTTCTATTTCTACTGTACATGCCGGACCTAGGAAATGTAACGATTGAAGGGTCTTTACTAATTGCTTTAGCTTTATTTATTAGCTTGTTTGCAGGGATGCGTGCCGGATTATTCACGGCCCTGGTAATTTTATTTTTATTCGGAAGCCTGTACTTTTGGAACCTATTTTTCCGACCTACCGACCAAATGTTTTTGTTCTCAGAAGCCACCCTCTTACAGTTTGGTGTCTGGTTGATTGTTTTTGTCATTTTAAGCGGAAGTATTTATGCACGAATCAATCAATTAAACCGATTAAATCTTTCATTACAGGAGAAGGTCAGACGACTCGTATCAATCGATGAGGAGACGGGACTTGACAATAAAGAACGTTTTGAACTTGAACTTCAGTTGGAAATCAATCGTACAAACCGTCACGGAGAATCATTCACCGTCCTGCTCTATCAAATCGACTACTTCACAGAATTTATACGACTCTATGGAAATGAGGAAGCAACACGTTTTTTAACATTTTTTAGTGAACGTCTTCACCAATCGACACGAACGACCGATAAAAAATTTCGATTGTCCACGGAAGAGTTCGCGCTCATTCTACCTTATGCTTCTGAATCGGATATGATTATCATTTTGAATCGCTTCCGACAATTGATTGGGGACTACGAGCTGTCAAACGGCAAAAAGGTATCCTTCACGAACCATATCGCCCACTACACCGTCACAAAAGAAGCAAAGATCGAATCACCTGATGACGTCCTCGGATTATTGAGAAATGAGTTGAAGAGTTATGCGTTATAAAATGATTATTCTCATTCTTGTCTTAGTTGGTATCCCACAAATTTCTTTTGCAAAAGAACCGAGCGTTACAATCGTTTTTAGTTCAGAAACAAATGATATTCCACCAGAAGTCTACAAATTGGATGCTCTGATTTCCCACTTTTCGGAGAAAATCGACATCCTTCGCGACACTGAAGTATCAAAAGAATCGTTTAGTGGGACAACTCACTTATTTTACTTCGGTGCAAATCCTGCGACAATTCCTGAATCAACTCGTGAGCGAATTAACCAGTTAGACTCTTCATTGTATGGAATCGGCTATAACGTGAATCAACTTGATATCTTTAAGAAACTAGAAACAACAACGAAACAAGGAGTCTCCAAATTCCATCAAGCGCGTACCAACCATTTTTTAACTTTCGAATCAGCTGACTCAATCCTGACTGTAAATGACCCAGCTTCAATTGTGCACGCAAGTTCGATGCACAATGATAAAAAACAAGCGGTCATCGTTCAAACAGATGACCATTTTTATTCAGGAATTCACAATTTATTGAACCGTTCTTCTTTACTCGTAGCGGATAGCCTATTTGACTTTTTTAAAGTCGAATCATCAAATGAGCATCTTGGGTATCTTCGACTAGAAGATATTAATCCGAGCACAGATCCAAAACTCCTTGAAGAGGTAGGGAACTATCTGTTAGACCGAGACGTACCAATTCTGTTAGCGGTAATTACAGTGTATGCCGAACCAGGGAGTGAGCAACTTATTCACTATACCGACCGTCCAGAACTGCTTGATGTTATTCAAAGTCTTGAAAAACGTGGTGCTTCCGTCATCTCACATGGATATACTCATCAATATCGTTCTTCAGAAACAGGAGAAGGATTTGAGTTTTGGGATGTCGAGAACAATCAGCCGGTACTCGTTCCTTCGAATGAAACGCCTCCCCTTCTAAAAAAACGTGAAGCGTTCAGTAACAATCGTGATTATACTGAATACGTAACGACGTTATTAGAGGGAGAAACGGCTTATATGCAGTCAAAATTAACGAACTCGATTCATAAGCTTGTGTCACTCGACCTTAAGCCTCTAGGATTTGAAGCACCACACTATACGATGTCACATTCAGGATATGCCTTAACATCGAATTATTTTTCTAATATATTTGGACAAGTACAATTTAGTAACACAAATTGGGAAGTTATGGGCTCGACTCCTTATATTGCTAAACCGTCGCTTCTACATGGAATGACCTTATACCCAGAAACAATTGGATACGTTCGAACCGACCTTCCAAGACCGGTCGACGAAATGCGTCGCGCGCGTGACGAACTGATGATTGTACGTGATTCGATGATTGGCGGTTTTTATCACCCTTATCTCGGAACAGAACATTTATCGGATCTCGTCAACATGATGGAGTCCACACCCGACTTTCGCTGGCTTGACTTACGTGAGCAAAATGAATGGGTTCGTACAGAAAATGTCTCCATCACAGCTACAAACGGCGATCTTACACTGCAAGACGACCGTTCTCGCGTAATGAGTCAGTTGAGCCTGTACGCCCCGACCTCATTTCTTGAACGAGCGCTCTTAGTCCTTGCCCTCATCACGTTCGTCGCTGTCCTGACATTTTTGTTATATACACTCTACCTGCGTGGACAGCGCAAAAAACGATTATTTAAGGAGCGTGGATAATCATGGCAAATCTCTTATTCCTATTTTCGCTCGTCATGATTTGGACGATGCTTCTATACCATATGTTTTTAATGCAGGGTGGATTTTGGCATTACATGACATTTCGTAATCCAATCCCTGAATGGTCGAAGAACATGAAGAACTTGCCAAAAGTTTCGGTCCTAATTCCCGCCCATAATGAAGCGGTTGTCGTCGCCGCTACGCTTCGGGCAATGTCTCGAATCAACTACCCACACGATAAACTTGAGGTTATTTTGATCAATGACAACTCATCTGACCGCACTGGTGAAATCGCCCAAACGTTCGCAGAAAAATTCTCATTTATCCATGTCGTCCAAACAACACCGGATTACGCAGGAAAAGGAAAGTCCTCTGCTTTAAACTATGGATTGACCCAATCGACCGGTGATGTTCTCGTCATATATGATGCGGATAACACACCCGAAAAGGATGGTGTGTATCACCTCGTGATGGGACTTGTCAACGACCCGGATGCGGGGGCCGTCGTCGGAAAATTCCGAGTGACGAATGCATATGAGACTTTATTGACCCGTTTTATTAACATTGAAACGATTTGCTTCCAGTGGATGGCACAGGCAGGCAGGTGGAAATGGTTCAACATCTCCACTATTCCTGGGACAAACTTCGCCATACGCCGTACTATTATCGAAGAACTTGGGGGATGGGACGAAGCGGCACTCGCGGAGGACACTGAATTGACGGTTCGTGTGTACGAACTCGGGTGGCATATCCGCTTTTTCCCGGCCGCAATCACATGGGAACAAGAGCCACAGACGCTAAAAGTATGGTGGAAACAACGAACGCGTTGGGCACGTGGGAATCAATACGTCGTCCTCAAATTTATGCGTCAACTGTTCTCGTTGAAACGAAAGAAAATCGTCTTCGACATCATTTACTTTTTCTTCACCTATTTTTTGTTTTTCTTTGGGGTCATTTTATCAAATGGTTTATTTATCATCAATTTGTTTTTCGACATCGGTCTCGAGGTAGGAAACATCACTTTGGTTTTATGGGTTCTTGCATTCCTTCTCTTTGTGACGGAAGTATTTGTGACACTGAGTATCGAGCGTTCTGAATTTAACATTCCAAACTTCTTCACTGTCATTCTGATGTACTTCACGTACAGCCAGTTATGGATTTTACTCGTCATCTACTCGCTTTACCTCGAGATCAAACGCGTCTTGTTTAATCAAGAAGTGAGATGGTACAAAACAGACCGATTCGAATGAAGGGGAGGATATTATGAAAAAAATTACACTCTACTTATTGACCGTATTCTTGATTTTCTCAACTTTTTCAGTACAAGCTGCAACAGAGCTTCGCTCCTCATTACCCATCGATTCCGCAAGCGATGTGGGAGAACGCTTATTGACGACCGGAGATGATGTATTGCCTGGTGAAACGTCTTCTCGAACGTACACATATACCATGCTCGGAGATGAGAAAGCGGCTTCCTCAAAATACGTATCCGTCGACTGGGCGCACTCTGAACTGTTAATTCCCCCGTCGGCACTCACCATCGATATCGATGGAGAACCACTCAAGTCAGTCGCACTATCTAAGGAGTCCTCACAAGGTAACATACGTGTCCCACTTCAAAATGAACATTTAACGAAAGGAACACACGAAGTCACCGTGCGCTTCACGGGCGTGATTGAAGGACGCATGTGTGATACCGGAAACACGTCGGGAAGTTGGTTGACAGTTCTTCCATCTAGCTTTCTATCGATTGGAAGCAAGGTCGAACTCGCTTTAAACGATTACCCGAACCCTTTCATCCAAACAACGAACCAAAATTTGACAATCGTACTCCCGGACTCACCGGACACGATGTCTTTAGAAGCGGGACTTCTTCTGTTCCGACAGCTGCAAGGGGATGCTACCAACCCGAATAACGTATCCCTTCAATATGAAGGACAATTGAAAACATTGGATGGACGGTACGTGTTCGTCGGTCAGACGGACTCGTTCACTGGTCCCGTCCAAACGTTGATTGAGGGACTAGCAACCTTTCCTGAAGGTGAGGATGTCTTGTTTGAGCAAGCTCGAATCGTCAACAATGATACGGCCGTCGATGCGATGTTCGTTCTCGCAGAAGATGCGGCTTCTTTCGAAGGGACAGTGGACCATCTCCTCATTACGACGCAACGGCAACAGCTGAATGGGAATCAACTCGTCCTATCAAGTACACCTTCCGTTCAAAAAAGTGGTGATACGATTGATTTACGTACACTCGGAGCCTCTGACTTTATGTTGAGCGGGACCCAAGCCGTCAGTCAAAACTACTTTTATCCGTTACCAGTCATCGATCGGCAATCCACCGTGGAGATGGATGTCCGTTTCAAGACATCGGCGTACGTAACGTCTGAGCAGAACAATGACGTGTCTCCGGAGTTGATTGCATGGGTGAACGGCACCCCACACTCCATCCCGCTCTCGCCTTTAGAGGATGATCAAGAATGGCAGCAATATACGATTCAAATCGATGCATCGACACTTCAAAAGGATACGTTTTTAGATGTATCGTTTGAAGCGAACGGTCTTCGTTCTGAAGCGCCATGTAACGAGAGTGATTTAGATCGCTGGATTTTCATCTCGAGTGACAGTCAGCTGACATTGCCAAAAGGAAGTGGAGAAGCAAATAACAAGGTTTTCTCGAATATGGCCAGTTTATTTTCGACTGATCCTGGTGTTGTGTTCGTGATCCCGGACGAATCGAATGCACAAACTTTGCAAAACATGGTTGGCGTGATGAGTGGTTTACCGATCACACCTTTAACGCAACAAGTCGAGTTTATTCGGGCCAAAGACGTGACCGAGGAGACGGTCTCTAACCGCTCGATCATCTATATCGGAGATCCGGAGCAAAGTCCCCTCTTCAACGAGCAGAAAGAGAGCTGGCTCGTCACAAAAGACAATCAAGTGGATTTGTCGCAGTATGGATTCGTTCCAGAGACGTCTTCTGAATATGCATGGATTCAACCTTCTCCTTGGAACGAGGATAAGGCAATGATTGTTGTGTCAACGAACGATACGATCGATTCAGCCCTCATTCAAACACTTGCTTTTCCGAGTGAGACGTTTAGTGTAGCGGTAAAAAATCAGAATGGCGCAGTTTTTACGAATAGTGCGAGTATCCAAAGTGAGCAAGCAGAAGGAGATGTCACGTCTAACGAGTCTACTTCGATGAACCCGACTTGGTATTTCGTCGGATTCATCGCATTGATTGCCCTCATTGTCGCAATCCTTTTCTATCTACGTCGCAACAAAAAGAAATAACCGATGCGTCTACATGCTCAAAAGCCAGAAAGTTCACATTAAAAACACATCCGATTGTCGAATCGGATGTGTTTTTTAATGTGAACTCGCTGAAAACCGATACACCGTTCGCGAATGATACAATTCACCCGGTTTCAGTTCGATCGAGGTCGCGATGTGTGGATGGTTCGGAGCGTCCGGGAACGCCTGTGCCTCGAGACAAATCGCGCTATGTTTTTGTCGACCATCAAGCGTCACCGGCGTCGCTTCACTGAGAAAGTTGCCCGTATAGACGACCATGACGGGTTGATTCGTCTCGATTGTCATTGTCCGTCCGCTCACCGGGTCATGCAATCGGATCGGTTCATCCTTCAAGATGAAAGGATGATCGAGTCCATCAGCACGCTCAATCGCCTCGTCTCCAGACTCGAGCGCTTCTCGGACCGCTTTCTTATCTCGGAAGTCAAACGGCGTCCCGCTCACGTCTCGCAACTCTCCTGTCGGCAACGATTCTGCATCGAGCACCCCGACTGAATCCGCTGGTAGCGTCAGCATATGGTCATGGATGGTCGATCGTCCGCCGAGATTAAAGTAGTTGTGATGATTCAGGTTGACCCATGTCAGTTCGTCCGTCTCCGCCGTCATCGTGACAATCAGCTCATTATCGTCCGTCAGTTCATAAATCACTTTGAAGAAGACATTCCCGGGATATCCTTCCTCCCCATTCGGGCTCACGTAGGTAAACTGGATACACCGTTCGTCCGCATCCATCTCCCAGTAACGGGCCGTGATGCCATTGTCTCCTCCATGGATATGATGAGGCGCCTCGCTTGGGGACAAGGCGACACCATCAATCTCTGCGTTTCGGATGCGTCCGGCGATTCGCCCGACGACCGATCCAAGATAAATCGGGTTTTCTAAGTATTGAGAGACGTCCCCGTATTTCAAAATGACCGATTCCAGGTTACCTTCTTGGTCCGGGGCCGTCAGCTCCGTCATCGCACAGCCATAGTCGATGGCGGATAGTGTCATGCCGTTACTGTTTTGAATCGTTGCTTGTTTCATCCAATCACCCATCCTATAAAGTCGTTCCCTATCGATTCCCTCATATCGAACGACTTACACTTCCATTACCTCGGTGACAGGCTGTGAATCCCTTCCATAAAACGCTTTGCAATCTGCTGTGGTCGTGTGATGGCGCCACCGACGACGACCGCATATGTCCCAATTTCAAGAACTTTACGTGCATGCTCCGGTGTAATCACATTCCCTTCCGCAATGACAGGAATCGAGACAATCTGCACCATTTCCCATAAAAATTGAAAGTCACCTTCATACACTTTCTTACCAACCATTAACGCCCGGCATGGATGACATCCCCTTTTTTGATAGCGAGGGCGAGCGCCCCTATTAATCCGGCGAAATCACCAAGTGTCGGTGGCACGATATACGTCTCCAACTCATTCACATACGGATTTTGGATATAGCCGTTCATCTTCTGTCGAAACGCTTCACGTACTTTCGGGAACAGGTGTGACTGCTTCATGACACCACCGCCGAGAATCATCCGCTCCGGTGCGAGAATGAGGGCGATGTTGACGAGCGCCTGCGCCAAATAATCCGCCTCAATGTCCCACGCCGGGTCGGTCGGATCGAGCAAGTGTGCCTTCTTGCCATGTCTCGCCTCGATGGCGGGACATGATGCCAAACCTTCGAGGCAGTCTCCGTGATACGGACAGACGCCGTTCGATATGTCTTCGGGATGGACACGTGGCGTATAATGTCTCCTGTTTCCGTGCCGACGCCGCAGACGATTTTCGTTCCTCCTAATTCAATCGCTCCAAACATATGAAAATCCCCTTCCCATCAAAATAGTCTCGGTTCGTCATCACTTCGGGTTGCAATCGCTTACGATGAACTCCATGCTACCTGTAACGATGCGCGGTTGATTGCTCACCGTTACGACGATGTGGTCGCCCTTCTCGAGCGGAACCCCATCTAACGTACCTGTCCCGTCGAGTACACTGATGAGACGGAAGCGGTCTAGCGGCTTGAGTGTGAACCCATCTGTGACATCCATCCGATAGACGTTGAACTCGTCCGTCTCGATCAATGTCTGAATCGTTCCACCCGTCACTTCTGTCGTCGTCGGATGGACGATTGACGGCGTATCCGGTACCGTCGTTACTTCAATCGCTTGAGCCAGGTGGAGCTCACGGATATTTCCCGCATCGTCTGTCCGATCAAAGTCATATACCTGATACGTCGTGTCTGAAGACTGTTGCGTCTCGAGGATGACAATCCCTTCCCCAATCGCATGGATTGTCCCGCTCGGCACGAAAATAAAATCGCCTGTCTTCACCGGTTGACGATGTAACAACGTGTCCCACTCACTGTCCGCAATCGCCTTTGCCAACTCTTCTTTCGTCTCCGCTGTATGACCGAGAATCAACTCTGCTCCGGGTTCGGCCTCGACGACATACCAACATTCCGTCTTTCCGTACGACTCCCCTTCTAAGCGGATCGCTTCCTCATCGTTCGGATGAACCTGGACGGAAAGGTCATCCGCCGCATCAAGCAATTTAACGAGAAGCGTGAAGCTGTCGAGTGTATAATCCCCGAAGAGATGGCGTTCCTTCTTCCATAGTTCAGCAAGCGTACGCCCCACGTACTCCCTAGAAGTGATGACACTCATCCCGTTCGGATGGTCCGAGATGCCCCAACACTCGCCGATGTTCCCTTTTGGAATGTCATATTCGAACATCGTTTCGAGCTTCCGTCCACCCCATGAATCCTCCTATTTTGATTTTTTATTTAATTGCATACCAATAGGACGCTCGTCATGAGCGTCCTATACATTATGCGTATACCGTTTCAAGTTGTATGACGACTTCTTCAACAGTTGTCGCTTCCTTTAATTTGTTACGGAACTCATCGTCAATGAGACGTCGGCTCAAGAGAGCAAGAATCCGTAGATGCTCATCCCCTTCTGACGCTTCCGGTACACCAATCATAAAAATCAATTTAGCCGGTTCGCCGTCAAGACTATCCCACTCAATCCCTTTCGGTGCTTTTGCGAAGGCAATGACTGGACGATTGACCGCATTCGTCTTTCCATGCGGAATCGCGACTTCAAAACCGATTCCCGTCGAACTGAGTGCTTCCCGCGCTTCAAGTGCCGTGACAAATGCAACACGATCATTCAAGTACCCGGCTTCGTCTAATTTTCGTGTCAATACTTCAAACGCTTCTTCACGTGACGTTGCCGCTAAGTCCACTTCAATCAATGTCTCTTCCATGTAGTACTACCGTTCGCAGCGATGTATCCTCCGACGATACCCAGTGCGAGGGCTGGACGATCTGCAATCGCATAAGCGATATAACCGGCTAGGATTGGAACCATGAACATGAAGGATGCCGCCCCCACGTCTAATACCTTCTGCCAAATCGAACCTTCTGGAATCGCAAGTCCGTTAGCTGTCGGTTCGCCTCCGATAGCGAGAGCAAGAGCAATCAACAGCCCTCCGACGACAAATGGAATCATGTGACTGACACCGTTCATGAGAGCTCGATAGACAATGTTTCCATCTTTCTCTTTCTTGACGTCCTTCACTGCTCCCTTTTGAATCGGAGCAGTTTTGATGCGTTCGATCAGTTCTGCCGGTTGTTTGATTGCCTCGGCGACCGGTACCACCACAACACGTTTCCCAGCGAAGCGTTCGAGGTCCACCGTCTTATCGGCGGCGATGATGACCCCGTCTGCCTCCTTGATTTCTTGTTCAGTCAATCCGTTCTCAATCCCGATTGATCCATGTGTTTCGACTTTGACGTCATGACCGAGTTCCGTGCCAGTCTTTGAGAGCTTCTCAGCCGCCATGTACGTATGCGCAATCCCGACTGGACAGGCCGTACTTTATTCGTATATGAAAGGGGTTTCAGATAACGTTTTGCCGTTGTCTACGGCAACAGCAAATTGCGGAACGTACGCGGGTCTTTCGACTCGACCAGTTCTCGGACAAGCTTCGGATTTTCTGTCAATGCGGCAATTTCTTCAAACAGATGTGTCGAAAAGGTTTGATCCGAATCTCGGAATTGAAGGAGGAAGATGAGCCGGACCTGTTCGTCTCCCCATGCAATCGGTGTGCGTAATACGAGCACATCGATTCGGTTCGTCGTCGCGAGCTCTGGGTCACCGTGTGGAATGGCGACGTTCTGCCCGATCGAGGTCGAACCATTCCGTTCTCGATTGTATACACTTTCAGAGTATCGTTCATCAATACTTGCCGTATTTATCAACACATGTAAGGCGTGTCCGCGTGACAAGATGTCATCAACAAATTGAACGTGTTCGACGAGAGATGCGATCGTTGCATAGAAGTTCCCATTCACACCGATTAGCTGTCTCAATTGGTTCACGTCTTGTTCGGTCAAGACAGCAGATACGACATGGACTGGAATCATTCGTTCATCTATGTGGACAGTCGATATAATCAAGTCCGGTTGATGCTCTTTGACCTGTTTCTCGAGCTCACGTAACGAAGAGTAGCCGACGATGTGAATCGAGTCGTGAAACTGATTGTGTAGCCGCGCTGCAATCAACTTGCTCGTTCCCATCCCATATGTACAGACTAAAAGGATTCGTTTCTTCTCCTGTCGCCGACGTTCTTCGAGCATCGTTTGGAAATGAAGCGTCAAAAACCCGACTTCATCTTCCGTGACATAGAGATCGAGCTCGTTCTCCAAGATGGAGGCATGTCGTAAGACGGCCGCGTAAGTGGCGGTGAAACGTCGCTTGATTTGATTGAGGAGCGGGTTTTGCACATACGCCTTGATCAGTTGGCGATACACCATCGGCCGGATATGAGCGAGGAGAGACCGATATAGCTCTCACTGTAAAGCACCCCCATAAATCGTTCCGTTCACGGCGAGGGCGAACCGGTTGGCGGCTCGCGCGACCTCTGGTGTGACATGATCTTCTGACGGATTGAATTCTTACGCGTCTGAGAGCGCTAGCATGAAGTAAGCCCGCTCTTCATTTGGAATCTTCATCCCGAGTGATTGTTCCCACGTATCCACCCGGCGCATCAGTATGACAAATTCGCGTGTTGCGCGTGCCATCTCAAGTCCTGATGGCGAGAGCATCACATAGGCGCGGCGGCGCATCCGCTTGAGCGCCACGAGAAGGCGCGCCCGCAAGAGTTCGGACGCCGTATCCGCATACTGTTTGTCGACCTCCTGCTCCCAATCAGTTAGAAACTCTTTGACGAGTCTCACGTCTTGCGCGTGGGCCTGAGGCGAACGCGTCTTCACCAAGAGCTGGGTCAATAGTTCCCGCCTAATGAGCTCCTCTCCCTCGACGCGGCAATGCCGGCGATCAAACGTTAAATGCGCATCCGTCAACATCTGTTCAATCGTATCGATGTCTTATTTGACCGTCGCCTCACTTATGTAGAATGTGCTGGCGATTGCGGCAGGTGAATTGATTTCGTCAAACAAGAGTCGGATGAGGATTTGTTCGACGCGCCCCTCGTCGTGCTCTGCCTCCTGCATCAGGACATAGTGGTTCTCGAGGAGCCGCACCCCTTTCCCACGACTCGTCTCAATCTGGACCTCGGACAGCTTCTCGAGCGTCCGCAGCTCGGTCCGCACCGTTCGCTCTGAACAGGGAAGCGCCCACGCGATATCCTTCGTCGACATCCACTCTTTATGTTGTAACAGCGCTAATAGCCTTTGTTGTCGTTCCGTCATCATGCATTCCATCTTTGGCAGTTTTCCACCAAAAGCATAGCATATTCGTTATAAACGCTTATACAAATTCTGTAAAGAACATTTGCTTTCAAATTGTTTCTTTATTTAAAAAATAAGAGTACAAGAAATGAGGTCCAATGAGATGGACTTCATTTCTTGTACTCAAAGTAGAAAAACAAGGTATCCAGTTTCTATTTACCACTTCCAACTCCCCCGCCAGTTTTTCTCTGGCAATCGTGGTGGGTTCGTCGCAATCTGTTTATTTGCTAAGATTTGCTCCGTGAAATGGAGGTGTTGCTCCCACATCTCTTCTCCTAGTTCATTGACGACTTCCTGTTTCGCTGCTCGCCAATTGAAATCGCGATGTTCTACATTATGAGCGTCTGACGCGATGATTTGACTCAAGGCGTTACTGATGAACGTAAGCGCCAGTTCCCGCACCTGTCTTCCGAATTGCCCCGTCAAACTGCTTGTCGTTACCTGCGACAATGCGCCAGCCGATACGAGATGATGCAATTTTTCAGGATGAAGCGCGAGTTCGCGATTCCGTTCAGGGTGCGCGATGACCGGAATGTAACCCGCCGTTTGGAGTTGAAAAAACAACGCTTCCGTGTACGCCGGTATGCTTTGACTCGGTAATTCCACGAGTACATAGCGAGACCTAGCGAGTGAATGTGCTTCCCCAGACTCAAGTGCTTTAACCAACTCCCCAAAAATCCGAATTTCTTGTCCGACGTATAAAGTTAATGAAATGCCTTCTTCGTCTAGTCGTTGCTGCAATTGTGCGACTTCTAGCGCCACATCGTGATGTCGTGTTTCAAAGTACGGATGATACGCATGAGGCGTCACGACAATCGATGTCACACCTTCTTCCACCGCGCGTCTCGCCAGTTGAAGTGACGCTTCGATTGTGCGTGGACCATCATCCACCTCAGGCAACAAATGACAATGTACATCAATCATGAGGGTTCACTCTCCAATGTGAGATTGTTTTAGCCAAACGTATTCATACGGGCGAAGCGTTACATTTGTCATCCGCTCTTCTGTAAAAAGACTCATCCCCTCACAGTCGGTTTGCACTGTCTCTTCACTCATATTCGTCAATAAGAGAAGCGTCTCATCTTTGTGCTGTCGTTTGACCGCAAAGATACGACGATCGAGACTCACCACTTCTTGACCTATATAAGGTGAGAATGCCGGGTGGAGTCGTTTGACGTTCAATTGACTCAATATGCCCTCATAGACACGAAGGCGGTTCGGATCACGCTTTAGCGCTTGAAGCAACTCGTCTTGCTCGATTGGTTGTGCCAATCCAAACAGTGTTCGGTAGTCAATCAACGGAATGCCCTGAAGCGAGAACAGCACACTGTGTGCAGCAAGAATCGCATCAGGTGTAGCATCCATTAAATTCTTCTCAAACGGGTCGCGTTCCGCTGAAGATAGGAAATTAAAATACGTTTTATCCGATGATAGTGGATGAACCTGTTTCACCCAGTCTGCCAACCTTGTCACATCCGACTGCGCAAACGCTAAGATTACATGACTAGATAAATCAAAATGACAGACGACATCCGCCTCTTGCTCGTACACGATAGAAGAATCGACTCGCTCATTGGCGACGACGAGTTGTGCATTCGGCTTATACGCATGCATGACCATTCTCCACAGCTTGAGGACTAGTTTAATTCGTTCTGGTTCGATTCCACGAAACGATTCCACGTGAACCCTGATTTTCGTCGCTCCGTACGCTAAACGTTCAATGAGTGCATCCGTTTCGGTGATCAGGTCAAATTGATGTTCGCTATACGCTTCAGGTACCATCTCGTACATGAGATCAAACTCATCCGTGAAACGCCCCAAATCTTCAAACAGTTGCACGCGCGAGTCGATGGCTGTATCATTTTGTCTCGTTTTGTATGGAAACAGTGAGACGAGATAGAGGTCACTCACTGTCGTTCGGACGTGATCCGCCAACAATTGATGGAGCGCCTCTAAATTGGCTCTTCCGTCCGTGAGGATAAAGCCTGCATCCACTAACAAGATATTTGTTTTTTCAGAAGGGTGCCCATGATCGTGCCAGTGATGATTCGACCACTTCTCGAACAATCGGTTCCAGTCTTGTCGTGCGGTGTCCCCGAGTTCATGGAGCACTTCTTCAATCGCTTCCCATTTCATGATTCATCCCTCCTTGGCATCTCTTTATTTCTCCCACTTTCTGTTCGGTTTGAAACAAAAAAACTGCCTGACCTTAGTCAGACAGCTCACTCCATCAATCGCTTCAATTCTTCCTGTAGGCCACTCAACGAGGTCTCGTCCGGATTCCAATAATAGATTCCATCCCCTTCTAAACCTCCTGTACCTTCTAGTCGTAAGACACTCGCATTACGAAATGCGTTCATATAGTCTGTCGACAAAGAGACGAATTCATTGAGTTCGATATTCGTCTTCGCTTGATTTCCGACGACATCGAGTAACGCAGTGACCTTGTCGAGAGAGAAGTCCGTCCGCCCCTGTTCGACGATGGCGGCGACGACGTCTCGCTGACGTTCTTGTCGTCCAAAGTCACCATTCGGATCATCATAGCGCATTCGGGTGTAAGCGAGCGCTGCTTCTCCATCTAACTTCACTTCACCGACAGGAAACGTAAATCCGTCTGTCGCAAAGGCGAATTTGTTCATGACCGTGATCCCGCCGAGCGCATCGACCACATCACTGAACGCTTCCATATCTGTTTCGATGACATAATCAATCGGGATATCGAGGAAGTTCTCGACCGTGTTCATGGCCATTTCGGCCCCACCAAATGCATAAGCATGATTGATTTTGTCACGTGTCCCCTTTCCGACAATCTCCGTCTTTGTGTCCCGAGGAATCGACAGCATCGCTCCTTCATCGAGTTCGGGGTTGAGCGTCAGGACGATGATTGAGTCACTCCGTCCTTGTTCGCTCCCCCGACGGTCAATTCCTAACAATAAAATCGAAACCGCTTTTTTTCGTTCGATTGTCTCCACTTGTTTACGTTCTTTGCTAATCTTTAAATTGTCATTCACTTGCGCAACCGTGTCATCGACTTCCTGTACCATCGACCAGACAAATGCTCCACCTGTAATGAGCAACAAGGCCATGACGCTTCCTACAACCATTAGTACGATTTTCCACTTTGATGGTTTACGTTGTTTCGCCACGTGGCCACACCTTCTTCCGTGAAATAGTACTATTTTATTCCCGGCGGTCGGGTTGTTTTAAAGTATGTTCACAAAAAATGATAGTCATATCTCCTCATTTGTCACGGAAAATGCGTCCTCTCCGGTTGACGTGTCATATGGTTCGACCAAGTAGCATTGATTTCCGCACCAATCAGCATCGTCGCAGCCGTCAAATAGAGCCAAATTTGCAGCAAGATGACCGCACCAATCGTGCCGTATGTGTCACCGAGGATTGAGAAACGTTCGACATAGATACTGTATCCGGTTGATAACAATTGCCACGAGATGACCGCAAACACGGCTCCCGGAATCGTTTCCATGAACCGCACACGCTGTTGTGGTGCGATTTTATAGAAAAGTGAGAATGCAATAATCAGGATGAGCGTTGAGACCGTATAGCGTGTCATCGTCGACAACCGGTCAAACTCTTCGACTTCAGGATAAAGAGCATAAATAAGTTGAACAAACTCCTGACCAAATAGATGAAAGACAATCAAGATGACGGCACCTATACTGCCTGCTAAAATCACGAGTAACCCAATCAACCGACGGAAAATGTAACCACGCGCCTCCGTTTCTCCATAAGCGAATACAGTCAGTTTGACGAGTCGCGCCGTCCCGTTCGAAGCAGACCAAAACGCGATAATCGCACTGACTGACAACAAGCCTCCGTTTAAATTCCCACTGACATCATAGACGACCGACAACAGCTCACGGACACTCGAACCTGGAATGAGCGTCTCAATCTGTTCGATGAGAAGTGCATCATCAATTTGAAACCATGCCATCACGGCAAAGAGGACAAAGAACGTCGGGAAGATGGCTAAAAACCAGAAGAAGGCCAGTGTCGCGCTATAGTCATTTATGTGATGATCTTTGAAGCGGTGCCTGACGTCCACCGCCAAACGAAACAAATTCTCTCCCATAGCTGCCCGCCTTTCAATAAAGTATTCATCTATATCATTCTACACCTCAATCAACCTGTCCTTTTGAGCAAGCTGTATTTCGGGTATGCCCTATAGAAGAGTAAATTTTAAAAATGGGGTGGAACGAATGGAAATCGGCATGATTGGACTTGGTAAAATGGGACTGAACCTGGCTCTGAATTTAACGGACAATGGACATCACGTCCATGGCTATGACCCGGGAAATGTGTCAACGAGTCAATTTGAAACAAAATCATCGCTAGAAGAAGTCGTTTCGGCGCTTCAGGCACCACGTGTCATCTGGGTGATGGTACCAGCTGGCGAAGTGACCGAGCATGTACTCAACGACTTGTATGACGCCCTCTCACCTGGTGATATCGTCATCGACGGAGGGAACTCGAACTATAAAGAGTCGATGCGGCGCGCCGACCATTTCAAAGAAAAACTCATATATTTCTTTGACGTCGGGACGAGTGGTGGCATGGAAGGAGCCCGTCACGGAGCGTGTACGATGATCGGGGGCGATATGGAGGCGTTCGGAAAAATCGAGCAACTCTTTCAAGACGTCTCGACCGACCAGGGATATCTTTACGCGGGGCCAAGCGGAAGTGGTCACTTCTTGAAAATGGTGCATAACGGGATTGAGTACGGGATGATGCAGGCGATTGCCGAAGGGTTCGAAGTGCTCGAAAAAAGCCCGTTCGACTATGAGTATGAGGATGTCGCACGCGTATGGAATCATGGATCGGTCATCCGTTCTTGGTTGATGGAGCTGACCGAAAGCGCATTTTCGAAAGATGCGAAGCTCGATGATATTCGAGGAGTCATGCATGCGTCAGGAGAAGGGAAATGGACAGTCGAAACGGCACTCGAGTATGACGTGCCGACACCGGTCATCGCCCTCTCTCTCATGATGCGACAACGTTCGCTACAAGACGACACGTTCTCAGGGAAAGTCGTCGCCGCGCTCAGGAATGAGTTCGGTGGGCATGCAGTGGAGAAGAAAGAGTAATACACGTTAATGAAGCCTCACCTGATTGAATCAAGGTGAGGCTCTTCTTTATAATCCAATCTCAGCAAAGTCAATGACTCGATCATCCACCATTTCTCCACTCCGATAATATTGAATATATATCTTACGGTTTATATAATTGATTTCATAATAGACACCTAATATAAATCGACATACGAAATCAGGTAAATTTTCACCATCGTATCGCCAATCTTCACCATAACTCGGTCGAGTCAACGCCATTAAGCGCTCTTTATCTTTAACAATTTCTTCTTCCTTTCTTAAACTTCTTTGCTCGACTTTTTTCATCTCAATGGCGATTAGATTATCCTGTTCCAAATCCTTCCCTCGACTGTGCACAATTAAATCACAATTGATATTCACTTTTTCGAATCGATCATTCCGGATTCTCTTACCCCTTCTTCCCACATTTCTATTGTATTCGACGTCTACATAATATCCTTCATAAAACTCATCGCCCTTAATTAAATCATTGATATTGATTTGGAGCTGACCACACATTGTCCTTTCAGAAACCCGACTTTCTAGTAACATGAGATGGTCATTTAGAAAGTTCCGATTTGCTTTCTCAAAGAGTTCAATCATTTGATAATATTGAGTCTTACTCGGAAAGGTGTTCATGGTTGTTCCTCCGTATGTTTTATTCCATCTTGTTTCCTTCTGCCGGGATTGGGTGTGCCTTCAACATGCGCGCAAAATGCACGAGATTATACGCCATCGTTTCCCCATGTGACTTCGTGAACTCGTTGTCGCGCCCGGCATCGATATATGAGTCACCTGGTCCTGCTTCCCCGACCCAATACGTGTCGACGTTCGGTGGCACGGTGAAGCCAATATGCGACAAAGCATAAAGAATGCCGGCACACGCATGTTTCGCCCCGTCTTCATTCCCCGTGACGACGACCCCACCGACTTTGTTGTAGTAGATCGCCTGTCCTAACTCGTTCGTCAGCCCGCTACCACCGTATAACCGTTCAATCACTTGTGTCGCAACGCTGCTCTTCTCACCGAGCCAAAGTGGTGTGCCGATGACGACGATGTCTGACTCTTTCACCTTCTCAAAAATCCGTGGCCATTCATCCCCGTTTCCTTCGTCCTCCGTCACCCCAAAAGAAACATTATAGTCGACGATGCGAACGATTTCTGATTCGACCCCGAGTAAATCGAAGTGTGGCAAGATATCACGAATCAACCCTTCCGTATGCGACGTCGTGTCGCCACCTTTTAACGTACAGTTCAAGAATAGAGCTTTCATCTAATCCCTCCTTCAAATGAGTCAACACAATTAGCTGTTCCCTTTCCAAAAGTTTTTATACCTGATTAAATCGGCCGTCATATACAAAATATCATCACACCCGTTCTCAACAAAAAAACACCCCGTCAAAGGAACAGGGTGTCCTCAGTCGTTCGGGATCGTGACCCCGTCAAATTGTTCATTGCGGCATAGCGTGATTGCTTGCATCGCCAACTTATAGTCTTCTTCCGGCAAGGCAATCAACTCGGTCGGAAGGACCCATTCTTTTGAGTTATACAGATGGATGACGAGCTTGGTGAGCACAAATTCTCGTTTATCGAACGTATTGTCATCGATGATGGTCGAGGTCCGGATCTTCCCTGCTTCTAAATCCATATAAGGAAGCAACCGTTCACGAACATGGGTGTTTCCCGCAATCACATACAGCGCGGCGAAATATTCTCGACCGGTACTGCCCGGATCCGTGAGCCGTTGTGCCAACCGTTTGAACTCGTTGTAGTGGTCGGAAGATAAAAAATCAATATGGTTCATCGGTCCACCTTCTCTCTCTAAGCCTCGCTTTGCTCTCAGGGTTTATAATTTCCACCTTTTTGTAGAAGTTAACCCTGTTTCACTCAAATTCGACGTAGCGAAATCGCTTCACTCATCTGCTGAAGAGAGGTGCGAGCCGCTTCACCGCGCCGCATCATGACGGTTGTGAACAGTGCGTCGACAAGACTGAGTTCAGCGATTCGAGAGACAAGCGCCTCCGAACGAAACGCCGTCTCTTGAGACACCGTGTAGAGTGATACGTCCGCAAATTTAGAAAGCGGTGACTTCGCATAGTTCGTAATCGCAATCATCGGTACACCCTTCTCTTTTAGGAGCTTTGCGATGTCGAGCGTCTCTTTTGAGGCACCGGAGTGCGAGATGACGACGGCTACGTCTTCTGTCGTCAATTGCGAAGCCGACATGAGTTGCATATGCGATTCAAGGATTGCGCTCACCTGAAGCCCACTCCGGACAAACTTATGATAGGCGTCCAGTGCGACGACGGCCGACCCGCCGCTCCCAAAAAATTCGATGCGACGTGCTGTGAGAAACAGCTCAATCGCTTTTTCGAGTGAAGACGCCTCTAAAATCTGACGAGTCGACTCAATCGTCTTCCCGTTCGTCGAAAAAATTTTTTCGGCAACTTCAAGCGCCGTGTCCATCTCCGTGATATCTTCATGAATATCTTGCAACGGTGCGACGACATCCGAGGCGAGGGCAATCTTTAACGCCTGGTAGCCCTTGAATCCGACCCGCTGACAAAAACGGAACACGGTAGATTCCGCCACGTCGAGGTCTTCTGCCACTTGATTGATTGTATGGTGGATAATTTTTTCGGGTTGTTTCAAGATATAGTCGGCAATGCGTTGTTCTTTCTTACTCAGTGTCGAATAGGCGCCACGGATGTGAGCCGTCCCGTTCATCTTTTCCATCAAGCATCACCCTTTCTCTTCTTCATCTAACGATACCGTTTCGAAAAAAATTCCGCAATGTGTGATTCATGCAAATGATTGACCCACCTTACAAAAGTAGGCAAGAAGCGTGATTCCCGAGTGTGCTACTCTAATAAAGCACTTTTTCATTCATTCTTTGTACCATTTGAAATTGAAAGGACTGTTTCTCATCGAACATCACCTGAGTAGCTCATATAACTTCCCACTCGTCATTCTTTCCATCGCTGTCGCCATCTTCGCTGCCGGTGTCGCTCTCGATATTAGCAGTCGTTTGAAATATGCGAAGCACGCCTCGCGACTCAGGTGGGTCGTCGCTGGTGCCTTCAGCCTCGGTCTCGGCATTTGGGCCATGCACTTCATCGGTATGCTGGCGTTTCACTTGCACGATGATGTGACGTACCATCTCGGCATCGTACTATTATCCATCGTGCCGGCCGTCGTCGCTTCCGGACTTGCCTTTTGGATGATCAGCCATCCGGAGACACGACCCATCCAGCTCGTCTTCGGTGCCTTCTTGATTAGCGTCGGCATCGTCTCCATGCATTACATCGGGATGGAAGCGATGCAAATGAACGCCATCCTCACATACGACCCCATCATGTGGATTGCATCTGCCATCGCCGCCTTCGTTGCGTCGCTCGTCGGACTATATATTCTCTTTTATATCCCAAACGTCTCAAGGTTTCATTGGCGCCGTCTAGCCAGTTCGGTCTTGATTGGGGTTGCCGTTTCTAGCATGCATTATGTCGGGATGGGCGCAGCCCGTTTCACCCCGATGGAAGGAGTCGCTCAGCCTTTGAGTGGCTATGCGATCGATCGCACCCTCCTCGCCTATGTCATCGCGGCGAGCGTCATGACACTATTCATCTTGATGTACATCTCGCTCCGGACGGCATCACAACTCGAGGCACAGTCGGAAGAACTAGAATTAAAATTCGAATCCATCATCGAATCTGCCTCCGATGCCATCATCGTCGCCGATCACAATCGCACCATCCTTCAGTGGAACCAAGGGGCGACCGACTTGTTCGGGTACACATCTAAAGAGGTGATTGGACAGTCGATGGCCACCATCATCCCAGAGCGCTTCCAAGAAGCGCACGAACGTGGCATGAAACGTTACGAGACAACGGGTGAAAAACGTGTGATCGGTCAAACAGTGGAACTCATCGGATTACGAAAAGATGGTGCCGAAGTACCGATTGAGATGTCTCTCGGGACATGGAAGACGGGAAAGGGCATCTTTTTCAGTAGCATCATCCGTGACATCAGTGAACGGAAACGAATCGAGGCACAAATCAACGACCTCGTCTATTTGGACCCGCTCACCGGTCTCCCGAACCGCCGCCTATTCAGTGATCGGCTTAATGCATTACTCGGTCAAGGCCAATCTGAACAATTCGCCTTGTTCTATATCGACTTGGACAATTTCAAAGTCATCAACGACCGCTTCGGTCATTCGATCGGCGACCATTTCTTGAAACAAGTCACGACCCGCCTCCAATCGACGATTCAAACATCGGACACGCTCGCACGTCTCGGTGGAGATGAGTTCATCATCTTGTCGCCGCATACGAAAAGTAACTTGGCGGCCCATCACGCCCAGGAGTTGATTAACGTCCTCCATCCTCCGTTCGAGCTTGAGAACGAGGAAGTGTTCACCGGTGCCTCGATTGGCATCAGCCTCCATCCGTCAGATGGAGACACGGCCGATGAGTTGATTAAAAACGCCGACATCGCCATGTATCGGGCAAAAGCAGACGGGAAAAATGGCTATCAGTTCTTCACCAATGAATTGAATGAGTCGGTGTCCCGTCGTTCGAACTTATCGATGGCACTCCGTAAAGGGCTCGGTCGTGGCGAATTCACTGTTCACTATCAACCTCAAATTCAGTTAGAATCGGAGACTGTTATTGGCATGGAAGCGCTCGTTCGCTGGAATCATCCAGAGTTCGGGATGATTTCTCCTGGGGAGTTCATTCCGATCGCTGAAGAGACAGGAAGTATCCACCGCCTCGGCGAGTTCGTCTTAAATGAGGCGTGTCGCCAAAATAAGGCATGGCAAGATGCAGGGATTCCTCCGTTCCGGGTCGCCGTCAATATCTCGGCCATCCAGTTTGCCCAGAAAGATTTACCGGAAGTCGTCAGTCGTGCTCTCGCCGCATCCGGTCTCGAGGCAGAGTATTTAGAACTGGAGTTGACAGAAAGCGTTATCCAAAGTGCAGACCGGGCCATCGAGACGATGCATGAACTCGTCGCCCTTGGGGTCCATCTCTCCATCGATGATTTCGGAACCGGGTATTCATCTCTCAGCTACTTGAAGCTGTTCCCGATTGATACGCTCAAGATCGACCAGCACTTCACGAAAAATATCGAGAGCGACGAGAAGGACGCGGCACTCGTCAAAACGATCATTCGGATGGCGCACGAGCTCGACTTGAACGTCATCGCAGAAGGTGTCGAAACAGCGCATCAAGTCGCCTTCCTGAAAGCCGAATCATGTAATCAGGCGCAAGGATATTTTTACAATCGTCCGTTGCCGGCTGAAGAAATCGAAGTCTTCTTCCAACAATATAAGAAAACATCATCGAGTTGATTCATTCGACCTCCATGACGGGGGTCGATTTTTTACTAGGATTTTGACGATTGCTGAGTCACACCGAGCAATGCGCACAGGTTACCCGACACCTCTCGATGATTGGAAAATTGTTGCCTGAAAATGACGAGCTATTTGAGGGATCTTTCGCCCATAGCTTTAAAACGATGAAGACGACACAATAAAAATGACCTCCGATGATTATCTCGGAGGTCATTTTACAAACATACGTTCGTTTTATAGTACAACGCAAACAAGCGCCTATATATTCGCTTTTTCTATTTTTAGTCTAGCAAATCCCGCAACATAAGTCTATTCTTTCTCTCCACGACCTCTTACATTAAAGAGAGACTCTTGAAAGGAGCATATCTATGGAATTATACCGTTGGGACCTCAATCTGAAAGTCCGCTTATTCGGCGAAGGCTTATTCAACCTCTTGTTTTGGATGTACTTTCCATTCATCACCGTCTATTTCGCCCGGACGCTCGGTGTTGAGCTAGCCGGACTACTCATGGCCGTGCCACCGTTGTTCCTGCTAGTCGGCAGCTTGATTGGCGGTTCGCTTGCAGATGAGATTGGTCGCCGCCCCGTCATGCTCGCCGGGACGTTCTCACAAGGTTTCCTATTCCTCGTTTTCGCTTTATCAACGAACGCCTATGTCGATTACATCACCTACATCAGCATCGGTTTTATGGGTGCCATCTACAAACCGGCCAGCTCGGCGATGGTCGCCGACCTCGTTCCGGCTGAACATTTACGAAATGTATTCGCGACGTTTATGGCTTCGAACAATATCGGTGCTGTTCTCGGTCCGCTTCTTGGTGCGGTCCTCTTTTTCGAGTATCGTCAGGCGCTCCTCCTCGGCTGCGCCCTTGTTCTTTTTGGTTACGGTGGTTTGCTCGCGGTTCTAACCAGTGAGACACGACCGGTCTCGACCGAGAAGACGGTCGCAACGACATTTTTCACCCAAGGGCGGTCGTATGCGACGATTTTGATTGACCCGCTTTTCCGCCTCTATCTGATTGCTGGCGTATTCGCCTTAATCCCAATCATGCAGCTAGACGTGTATTTACCTGTCTATTTGATTGAACAAACTCCGGCCACGTTCAACGTCTCGAATACAGTCTTATTCGGCTGGCTCGTCGCATATAACGGCCTCTTGTTCGTCGTCTTCATCATTCCTGTCACACGTGTGTTTCGGGCGTGGGACGAACGGCGTGTTTTACTATTGTCGACTTTCCTAGGAGGTTTCGGGACGTTTCTCGTCGCCTTCTCATCAAATATCTGGTACTTGCTCATCGTCACGACCATGTTCACGTTCGGGGAGCTGATTCGTTCTCCCGTCAGTCAGAGTTTCGTTAGTCACTATGCACCGATCGAGTCACGTGGACAATACCTCGCGACCGATACGCTCCAAAACACAATCGGCAAGTTCCTCGCACCGGTGACGGTATTTGCATCAGGATTTCTCTCCCCGCTCGCTGTGTTCACATTCATCTTGCTGTCGGCACTCATCGGTATGGGGCTGTATGCGAAGCTATTTGACAGGCTGAACCAAATGAAAGTTTCGTCTTAAGGTTACCGCAATCACTTTGTTACTAATCAACGCCTGTATCGCATTTCGGGAATTTTATTTAACAAAAGTAGGCGAGAATTCTCCCTCCTCTAAGCGTCTCGGGGCGAAGCTTAGCGTAGGTGGGAGATGAATCGTCCGGTCCAAACATCTTTTCCCCTTGTGACAGATATGACGAACAAAAGTTCGTGATTCCGTCAGATTTTCCATCCCCCTTCGCGGGTATCGGATGAGGAAGACATATCACGATCTGCTGGAGGGAGGAGGGACGGACATGCTGAAAGGCTACACATACAGGCTCCACCCGACGCCTGTACAGGCCGAGTTCCTAGTCCGGACGATCGGCTGCGCCCGATTCATCTACAACAAGCTACTCGAGGACCGCATCGCCATCCGCGAGGAGGCGAAAGCGGGAAGCGGAACGAGACGGAAACCGGCGACACCCGCCTCCTACAAGCCCCTGTTCCCGTTCCTCGCCGAGGCGGACAGCCTCGCGCTCGCGAACGCGAAGCTGAACCTCAACACCGCGTTCGCGAAGTTCTTCGCCGGGACGGGTGGCTTACCGGTGTTCAAATCGAGACGACGGTCGCGCGCCTCCTACACGACGAACAACCAGCATGGCACGATCCGCATCGAGGCGGGAAAAGTCCGGCTGCCGAAGGTCGGGTTCGTGCGGTTCACCCAACATCGCCCGTTCGAGGGCGTCATCCGGTCGGCGACGGTCTCGATGACCAAGACAGGCAAGTTCTTCATCTCCATCCTCGTCAAACAGGACGATGCACCATGGATCCCAGCCGAGAACAAGGTCGGAATCGATCTCGGTTTGGAACATTTCGCCGTCATGACGAACGACGCGATGGTATCGGAGAAAATCGAAAACCCACGTTTCCTTCGTAAGTCCGAAGCGAAGGTCAAGAAGGCGCAACGGGCGCTGTCGCGAAAGAAGATCGGAAGCAAGAATCGTGAAAAGGCCAAATTACTTTTAGCTAAGAAACACGAAAAGATTGCCAACCAACGCAAGGACTTCCTTCACAAACTGTCGAGACGGATCGTTGACGAGAACCAAATCATCGTCGTGGAGATATTGAAGTCGAAGGATATGATCCAAAACCATAAGCTCGCCAAGTCCATCGGGGATGTCAGTTGGTACGAGTTCGTCCGTCAACTCGAATATAAATCAAACTTCTATGGACGGACACTCATCAAGGCAGACCCTTGGTTCGCATCGATCCAGATCTGTTCCACTTGCGGAGTAAAAGGCGAGAAGAAGACGGTCGATGTCCGTGAATGGACGTGTGCCTGTGGCGCGCATCATGACCGTGACATCAACGCGAGCATCAACCTAGTGATGTTAGCCGACTGACAACCATTCAGGGCAGGGACTGCCCGACGAGCTTGGTCCATAACCGTGGCTGGTAAGAGCACGGTCTTCCCAAGAAGCTCCCCCTTCAATTTGTGAAGCAAATAAGTGGCGAGTAGTTCACTCTCAAAGATTGATCGTTCGTTCTTGTATCTATATAAGAGTGCCTGTCCGTCGTCCCGCCTACGAATTAAGCCGGGACGCTCTTTTTGCATTACTCGAAAAAAATTCCGCGATTCGACTTGTAAATCGAATTTATTTTGATATGATGGATGCAGAGACGGAAAAAAATTCTTTTTCAGAGGTGACAATATGGAAATTGGTTTGATTGGTTTAGGAAAGATGGGGTACAACTTGGCACTCAACTTAAGTGACCACGGACACACGGTCGTCGGGACGGACGTCGGGGACGTCACATCGGACGCGTTCACAATCGTGCCGACACTCGAGGATGTTGTTAGCAACTTGTCGACGCCACGTGTCATCTGGGCGATGGTCCCGGCCGGAGACGTCACAGAATCCGTGCTCGCCGAATTGTATGAGCGACTCGAACCGGGCGACATCGTCATCGACGGAGGAAACTCGAACTACAAACTATCGGTCGCACGCGCCGAACACTTTGCTGAGAAGGACATCAAGTTCTTCGACTGCGGGACGAGCGGTGGGACGGACGGTGCACGAAACGGTGCCTGTACGATGGTCGGGGGTGACGCGGACGCGTGGCCGACGATCGAACCGATCTTTAAAGACTTGTCTGTCGAGAACGGTTACCTCTATACAGGCCCTGCCGGAAGCGGTCACTTCTTGAAGATGATCCACAACGGAATCGAGTACGGGATGATACAGGCGATCGCAGAAGGATTTGACATCCTAGAGAAGAGCCCGTTCGATTACGACTACGAACAAGTCGCACGTGTCTGGAACCACGGCTCGGTCGTCCGTTCTTGGCTCATGGAGCTCACAGAGAATGCTTTCAAGAAAGATGCGAAGCTTGATGAGATTCGTGGGGTCATGCATTCGTCCGGTGAAGGAAAATGGACGGTCGAGACAGCACTCGAACTTCAGGCAGCGGCACCGGTTATCGCCCTTTCGCTCATGATGCGCTACCGTTCACTCGAAGATGACACGTTCTCTGGAAAAGTCGTCGCCGCGCTTCGCAATGAGTTCGGTGGCCACGCGGTCGTCAAGAAGTAAGGAATGTTTGAAAAGGTCACGGGGGAGTTGGCCTTTTCCTTTGTAAGAAACTGTAAACGGTTACATATTCGGAATTTATGGGGAACACTCAATGTCTGGCTCAACACTTATTTTGATCGCTTTAGCCGGGATCTTCTTGCTTTTATTTTTAGTCATTCGCACAAAGCTTCATGCATTCGTTTCATTGTTACTTGTCAGTCTCATCGTCGGGGTCGCGGCCGGCATGCCACTCGGGGACGTCATCGCTTCCATCCAGAGCGGGATGGGCGGAACGCTCGGCTTCGTCGCCGTCGTCGTCGGTCTCGGTGCGATGTTCGGGAAGATGCTCGAGGTGTCAGGTGGAGCGGAACGCCTCGCCCAGACGATCGTCAGTAAGTTCGGAGAAGATAAAGCGCAATGGGCACTCGGGATTACAGGCTTCATCGTCGCCGTCCTGGTCTTCTTTGATGTTGGATTCATCATTCTCGTCCCAATCGTATACGGTCTCGCCAAAAAGACGGGACGTTCGCTTCTCTACTACGGGATTCCGCTCCTCGCAGGTCTTGCAGTCACGCATAGCTTCATCCCACCGACACCTAGTCCAATCGCCGTGGCCAACTTGATTGGTGCTGACCTCGGATGGGTCATCTTGTTCGGTGTCCTCGCCGGGATTCCATCCATGATTTTAGCAGGTCCTGTTTTTGGGAAGTATATTGCTAAGAAGATTCATGTGACGATTCCGGATTACATGGAATTCAAAGAAATCGATACATCGAAAGAATTGCCGAGCTTCAAAAAGATCTTGTC
Source organism: Exiguobacterium sp. s101 (assembly GCF_018617835.1). Classification (NCBI taxonomy): domain Bacteria; kingdom Bacillati; phylum Bacillota; class Bacilli; order Caryophanales; genus Exiguobacterium; species Exiguobacterium sp. s101. Next base: position 134,144 of record NZ_JACSKX010000002.1, read on the forward strand.
GCTCATCTTGATCCCGCTCGTGTTGATTTTAGCGAACACGCTCTCTGCGGACTCTTGGACGAAAGCAACGCCGTCCGTGATTTCTTGACGTTCCTCGGACATCCATTCGTTTCCTTGACGATCGCGACGCTTCTCACGTTCGTCTTCCTCGGGACACGCCGTGGGTATTCACGTGACGAGGTTCAAGAAATCGCAACGAAAGCACTCGAACCAGCCGGGATCATCATCCTCGTCACAGGGGCCGGTGGTGTGTTCAAACAAGTACTCATCGACTCAGGTGTCGGTGACGTCCTCGGTGAAATGATGGCCGGTTCACCACTTCCGGCAATCGTCCTCGCCTTCTTGATTGCAACGGTCGTCCGTGTCGCCCAAGGGTCGGCAATGGTCTCGATGGTCACAGCAGCGGGACTCATCACACCGCTACTCGAAATCCAAAACATCACGGGCGCGGCACTCGGTTTGATCGTCATCGCCATCGCCTCAGGAGCGATTGTCCTCTCGCACGTCAACGATTCAGGTTTTTGGCTCGTCAACCGTTACTTCGGTCTCGATGTGAAAGACACGCTCAAGTCATGGACGATCATGGAAACGATTATCGGACTCACCGGCTTCGCCGTCGTGTTCTTGATTAGTCTATTTATCATCTAAGTTAGGAAGTGATTATGTGTTTACGATTGGGGTCGATATCGGGACGACGAGTACGAAAGCTGTCCTGTTCAACGGTCATCAACAACTGGCGGTACATAACGTGTTGTACCCGCTTCTCACGCCCGGTACGGAGACGGCCGAGCAAGATCCGGTCGTCATCTATGGGGCCGTGCTCGAAGCCGTCTCGGCGGTCCGCGCCAAAGCGGATGGTCCGATTCGCTTCGCATCATTCAGTTCAGCGATGCACAGCTTGATCGCACTCGACGCATTAGGACGTCCGCTCACAAACAGCATCACATGGGCCGACAGTCGTGCGAATCCGTATACGCAAGAAATCAAACGCGACTTTGATGCGAGCGCTCTCCATATGCGTACCGGCACACCCGTTCATCCGATGGCTCCGCTGTCGAAGTTACGTTGGCTGAAGGCGGAACATCTGGATGTGTTTGAACAGACAGATAAGTTCGTCTCCATCAAAGAGTATGTCTTCTATCGGTTGACGGGACGCTTCGTCGTCGACCACTCCATCGCTTCAGCGACGGGACTATTCAATTTGAAACAACGGGATTGGGATGCTGAAGCACTCGAAATCGCCGGTATGACGCCAGATCGTCTGTCAAAACTCGTTCCGACGACAGAAATTTTACACGTGACGCCTGACGTGACCGAGACACTCGGTTTTGACTTCCCGCTCGTCATCGGGGCAAGCGACGGCGTACTCTCAAATCTCGGTGTCGGTGCCTTCGAACAAGGTGTTGTCGCCGTGACAATCGGGACGAGTGGCGCCATTCGAACGGTCGTCTCGGAGCCTGTCGAAGACCCGAAAGGTCGCATCTTCTGTTATGCACTGACGGACAAACATTGGGTAATCGGTGGACCCGTCAATAACGGTGGCATCATCCTCCGTTGGCTCCGTGACGAGTTCGCGGCAAGTGAGGTCGAGACGGCGAAACGACTCGGGATTGATGCGTACGACGTGTTGACCCGAATCGCAGAAACGGTCAAACCAGGTGCGGACGGTCTCTTGTTCCATCCGTATTTGATGGGTGAACGGGCACCACTTTGGGATTCGAACGCCCGTGGTTCCTTCTTCGGACTCAGCATTCACCATAAACGCGAACACTTCATCCGTGCTGTGTTAGAAGGTGTCATCTTTAATCTCTATACGGTCATGCTCGCACTCGACGAGTTGACGGGCGCACCGAACCGGATTCATGCGACGGGTGGATTCGCCCAGTCGAGCCTATGGCGCCAGATGATGGCAGACATCTTCGATACGCCGGTCGTCGTGCCGGAAAGTCACGAAAGTTCATGCCTCGGGGCCGTCATGCTCGGGGAGTATGCCTTTGGGGACATTCAGGAGTTTCAAGAGGTTCCGCAAGTGACCCATGAGCATGCACCGAACATGGAAGCAACGAACGTATATCGCGAACTCTTGCCAATCTACATTCGTCTGTCGCGTCATCTATCGGAAGAATATGAAGCCATTTCAGCCTTTCAGCGGAAGCATGTATGAAGACAAACCGAGTCCTTCAAGGGCTCGGTTTTTTGAATGGGAACAGGAGATTTCGTTACAAGTGTGGAACATATGAGCGAGATTGAACTGTGGAAAGTAAAGAAGGGATTGATGGAATTGGCGATCGCAATCGGATATCTCATCGCAAGTATAGGCGCGTTCGTGGCGTATTGGTTTAGTACGGGCGAATCACGAAACACAAAATTTAAAATATGGGGAGTCGCTCTCATGATTCCTATTTCACCGGCCTTGGCCTTTTCAATCGGACTCTCCTACGCAATGAGTGTGCAGAACGGTTGGGCCGCACTAATCATGTGGTTCATTTTTCCTGTGATTTTCTTTAGTGGTCTTGCTCTTCTATTGGTCGGTCTATTCAAAAAAGAAAAGAAGATGGTTTGAATGATATGACCATAACACTTACGACAACCCGCTGTCTCATCCGTCCGTTTGAACGACAAGACATCGAGTCGTTCACGACGTATCGGAACGACTTGGACTGGATGAAGCATCAGTCATTCAAAGGACTTAGCTACGTAGAATACGAAAACGCCCTACTCGGCGAACAATCGCTTCTTCAAGGCGCGCAACTCGCCATCATCGACCAAGTGACCGGTGAACTGATAGGGGATGTGTATATCCAGCAGGAAGGTACAACATATTGGAGCGGTTACACGATTTCGCCCACTCACGCTCGAAAAGGCTATGCGTTCGAGGTGATGTCGGAGTTGATTCGTCACTTGGCCGACCGAGGAGCGGAAGCGTTCAAAGCCGGTGTCTTAGAGGAGAACGTGGCGTCCATCGCATTATTGAGAAAATTGAACTTCACTTATCTCACGACAGAGATGGATGAACAGATTTATCAGCTCGGTGTCTCGGATGTGTGATTAGGTCGGTTACATAGGTCGCTTATTTTGACTCAAGGGATAAATGAAAAGACGACTGTGATTCACCTTGTGTCTCCAACTTCTCGTAAAAAACACATCATATAAAGATACTTCCTCTTCCCATTGGCAATACCAATTGAGACGGAGATATGAATTCCGTGCTTATTCAAAGTAAGTCGATTATTATCATTCTACATACCACCAAAAAATCGAGCCTTGATTGGACTCGACTCAAATTTAGTTTTGATATGTCACCATCACAAATTGACCGGATGCACGCTGATTCGTCAGTTGAAGTTTCGTCTCTTTTGTGCCTTCTGGAAAGAGAGGGATTCCCTCCCCTAACACGACCGGCGCAATCGCAATCTCATAACGGTCAATCAACTCATGTTCCATCGCCGCTTTGATGACTTTCCCACCACCGATGAGCCAGATATCTTGATCGACTTCTCCTTTCAACCGATCAATCAATTCTTCGATTGGTTCATCCGTGAACGTGACATGCTTGGCTTCACGGTCAAGCTGACGTGTCAAAATATAGTTCGGGATATTTGGATACGGATATTCTTCTGAGAGTTGCAATACTTCCTCATACGTCTTCCGTCCCATGATGACGGCACCAATCGTTTTGAAAAATTCTGCATACCCGTTGTCCCCATCTCCCTCCACCGCGTACAACCAATCGAGCTGGTCGTTCGACCGAGCAATCTTTCCGTCTAAACTCATCGCAATATATAACACTACATTTGGCATCGTATCTTCCTCCTTGATTCGTGATATAGTCAGCTTAACGAATAAACACGACAAAAGATGACGGGAATGGTCACGATGAAAAAAAGACATTTACAACTGATTCGGCTACTCAATCGTGGACGACGTGTTACCGCAGAAGAACTGTCTCAAGAGACAGGCGCCTCCATCCGCACGATTCAACGAGATATGCTGTCACTTGAAGAACTCGGGTATCCGATTTGGAGCGTGCCCGGGATTGGTGGGGGCTATGAGATGTTACCGAATCGCTTGTTGCCGCCACTCCACCTCCGCGAACAAGAAGCAGTCGCCCTTTATCTCACGCTCAAATGGATGGAACAAATCCCCGACGTGCCATTCGGTGATATAAGAAACACGCTGTCCGACTGGTACGCGAACGAATTACCACAAGACTTGGAGACAAAGATTCATCGCTTGGAACGAAACATCCTGTGGCTCTGGAACAAACAGATTCCAAAGGCTCCGTTCACGAAAAACACCTATCAGGCGGTTGAACATCGAAACAAGATAGAGATAGCGTATCGAACGACTAAAGGACAACGCACGTTCACCGTCGCGCCGGTCGGCATGGCACTCCTTGACTTGAAGTGGTACGTCTTCGGGCTCTCCGAACGAGGACTCCGTCAATATCGGGTTGATCGCATCGAAGCGGTACAATTGCTGGAAGAAACGTTTGAATCCGAAGACTTGGTGACATTACTACAGGCAAGTGACGAACGGGTCGGTGTGACCGTTGCACTCGAACTGACGCCACTCGGTCGTCGTTTACTTGAAGATATATTACCCGATATCGACGAATTGAATGAGTGGGTTGTCCCTAAAGAAGAGCTTCCGTTTTTGTCGAGACAGCTGTTGAAGGCTGGAGCGGAAGTGGAGGTCAAGGCGCCGAGTGCGTTGCGGGAGATGATGAAGGAGCATACAAAACGCCTTGCCGCATTATACGTATAAAGACTGAAACGGCCCAACCTTTGAGGTTGAGCCATTTGTCAGTTTGCTTCATCCATTTCTTTGTGGATCCGTAACAATTCATTTTTGTATAGGTCAGAACGACCTCCAAAAATCGCTTGAATGTTGTTTTTCACTTTGACGACTCCCGCCGCCCCAAGTGCTTTTAATTCGTCTTCATCGATTTGAGAGACATCTCTCACTTCAACACGTAGTCGTGTGAAGCAAGCGTCGATATCGAGAATGTTCTCTCGGCCCCCAAGTGCCTCCTCAATCGCGAGTGCTGTCGTTTGAATCGCTGACTGACCTGACTTTTTATCATTGTAATCTTTCCGTGTATACAGTTTCGCTTCTTGTCCACCTCGACCAGGTGTCGCCAAGTTCCACTTCTTGATGGCAAATGTAAAGATACTATAGTAAACGATGAAGAACCCAATGCCGACGACGATATTCATCCACCAACGCGGTGTTCCTGGTAAGACGTTTACTAAAATATAGTCAATCAACCCCGATCCTCCAGCCCAACCGATATGTGTATCGAGCGCATACATGAGCGCGAAGGAAATCCCTGTCAACACGCTATGGATAACATACAGGATTGGTGCCACGAATAAAAAAGTGAACTCAATCGGTTCTGTGATCCCTGTTAAAAAGGCTGTACCGGCTGCGGCAATCAACAACCCTCTTACAACGGGACGTTTGTCCGGATCAGCCTGACGATACATCGCGAGCGCCGCCCCGAGTAAACCAAACATAATGATCGGGAACTTACCAGACATGAAGCGACCCGCCGTCACTTCAACACCTTCAGCAATCTGAGCGAGGAAAATATATTGATCGCCGTTCACTACCGCATCACCGACCGTCGCTGTTCCACCGAGAGATGTCCACAGGAACGGGGCATACCAAATATGATGTAATCCTGTCGGAATCAATAACCGCTCCAACATTCCATATAACCCAACGTATGCCGGATTGGTCGCATCACTTGCGATGACGTTTGCCATTGAAGTCAATGCCGATTGAATCGGTGGCCAAATGAGCATCATGACAAATCCAAGTAAAATGGAGAAGAAGACCATCACAATCCCGACAGAACGATCACCTGCAAAGAACCCTAACACTTCTGGCGGATTGAACGTATGGAACTTTTTATATACCCAAACTGCGAGCAACCCGACTGCAATCCCTCCGAGCACACCGGTTTCAAGGGAAGGAATACCAAGTAACATCCCGTATTCCCCACTCTCAGCAGCCATTTCTGCCGTGATGCCAAGTGAGATCGAGATTGTCGTATTCATAATGACATATCCGACGAGTGCTGCGAGTGCGGCAATCCCTGATCCCCCTGACAAACCAACTGCGACGCCGATGGCAAAAATGATTGGTAAGTTCGCAAAGATGCTTAGACCGATTTGTAACATCCCAGCACTGATTGCTTCTACCGTTCCGTTCTGTAAAAAAGTCCAACTATCCGCTAAGGGACCTGTGAGTGCTGCACCTAGTCCCAGCAAAATTCCGGCAGCCGGCAACAAAGCGACCGGTACCATGAGCGCTTTCCCGAACTTTTGAAAAACTCCAAACCATTGACTCATTCGATTCACTCCTCATATTGTAAGCGTTATCAATCTAGACAATGAGAAAGGGGATTTTCTCCCCTCTCTAGTTACCGCATCGCTACTGTCTCACCCGATTTTAATTCCGGCCAGTACGTTCTGTTTTCTTCAATCAAATCATCTAAGATTCGACGAGCCACCGGTGCATCGACGACTGTACGATTGAGTGTGAGCGCTTGAAGTGCCTTCTCATAACTGTTTTCAAAGTATGCGTCGACGACAAGTTGCTCATACGCTAGTTGCCCTTCAATCATGCCTTTATAGAAACGTGGGATTTTCCCGACTGCGAATGGTTTTGGACCACGATTTGTGAGCATCGCCGGTACTTCAACCATCGCATCGTCTGGTAAGTTCGAAATGATCCCGTCATTTTTCACCATGACGATGAAAATATCACCGTTATTGTAAGCTAACGATGCCGCAACTCGAATCATGTAACAACCGTGAATATCGACTTCTAGGTGGACGTTCTCGAGCGAGTCGTCCGCAATGATTTGGTCACACATTGAGAAGACACGTTCTTGACGGCCGTTGATCACTTGTCGTGCCCGTGTGTTCGTGACGTCCTCTTTTTCTGCCATATCAGATGGATACAAGTAATATTGAAGATACGTGTTCGGCAAGTACTCTGGGAAGTCTGTAAGCATCTTCTCGACTTGCTTGAACGTCTTGATCCACGACGGATCATTCGCAATCTCTGAATCTTCTGGAATGAAGCCGTCTTCTAAAATGGCACGTTTGATATCTTCCGTTAATTCATTTCCTTCTTTATCAAAGATGCCTGTAAACCAGCCAAAGTGATTCAGTCCGAAATATTCCGGGACGAGATCCCAAATCTCTTTACCTAGAATTTTCGCATAGCTCACCATAATTGCTGCCGGCATATCACAAATATTTAATATTTTTTGATCGTCCGGGTACGCACGTTTGAGCGCCTCGGCGACAATCGCAGCAGGGTTCGTATAGTTTAAGATCCAGCCATCCGGTGAGCCGGCGCGAATGTCAGAGATGAGTTCAATCATATCTCCGATTGAGCGCATCCCGTATGACATTCCGCCCGGTCCACACGTTTCTTGTCCCACCACGCCATGACGAAGCGGAATCTGTTCATCTTTTTCGCGCATCTCCAAGCCACCTGTCCGAATCTGAACGAAGAAGAAATCCTTATCTTTGAAGGCATATTCTTTGTCCGTCGTGTATTCGAACGACTCAAGTTCTGGATAATGCTCACGCAAGATGACTTCACTTGCTTTCGCGACACGTTCTTGACGTAATTCATCTGTATCGTAAAACGTGATGGAACGAAGTGGGAAGTGTGCTTTCTCCTCAATCAAACTCATGATCATGCCGATTGTGTACGTACTACCTCCACCGACGACTACGAGACGCTGTGGTGTTTTCATATGTGCGTTCCCCTTTCAATACATATCTAATTGATTACAATACAAATTTAATACATATTATTTAAGTCGTCAACACCTTTTTGAAAACGTTTTATTTTTGTATACTATGAGTAATGAATGTATGAGATCAGGAGGTTATCCACATGAAAGCCAAATCTCCGCTATACCAGCGGATTGCTCAGGAGATGCGCACGTTTATCGAGGCAGGCGATTGGGCGCCCGGTGAAGCGATTCCGACAGAAGCACAACTCGTCGAGGAATTCAAAGCAAGTCGAGTCACCGTTCGACAAGCCGTCAAACTACTTCAAGAAGAAGGTCTACTTTGGAAGCGACAAGGGAGCGGCACGTATGTGCAATCCGAAAAGATTGAACATAATATGTACGAATTAAAAAGCTTCACTGAAGATATGAAACGGGAAGGAAAGGAAGTCACGAGTAAAGTACTCACTTTCACCGTCCAACCTCCGACTGAAAAAATAAGGGAAATACTCGAACTCGATGAAGATGCTCTTGTCTACTACATTCGCCGTCTACGCTTTGCGAACGGAGAGCCGCTCATTGTCGAAGATACGTATCTTCCGCTCCAATTGTTCCCGGATTTAACGTACGAGGTAATGACACGTTCGAAGTACGATTACATTGAAAACGTCAAGAACTTGAAGATTGCCGACAGTGTTCAAGAATTTATCCCGGTCTTACCGGCGAAAGAAATTGCTGAAATGCTCGAGGTGAGCGATCGAACGCCAATACTAAAAGTCGAACTTTATTCATTTCTCATGGACGGTAGTCGATTTGAGTTCACCGAAACCTATTTCAAGAGTGAAGAATATCGCTTTATCATTCGAGCAGGGAGAAGACATGAAACCACAAACACCCAGTGAATCCAACGATTCACTGGGTGTTTTGAAATGCTAACTTATATACTTCAATATTTATCCTACAGACTTATGCTATTCCAGCTGCTTTACGGATTCGAATAGACGTTCAGCATTTTTAGGACTACTCGTCAGGTAAATGGTTTCTAACAAGCTATTTTATGAACCGATTCGATTGAAAGGTCAATGGCGACTAGTTCGTGGAAAAGTGGTCACTTCCCGCGAGGAAGAGGGATAGTCGTATGGGATTGCAGCCCTCGATTTCTCAGAACTTCTTCTTTACGTCATACAGGCCATTCCACGATTGCTTTTTCGCTTTTTTGGATAAGAAAACCCCTCAGAAATCTGAGGGGCCCAACATCACATATCCAAATCCGTGAACGCGAGCGGGACGAGTTCCCCAAGCGTCACTTCTTTCACATCGGCGTTGCCGTTTGTGAGGAGTACTTTTAAGTCAGGATCGCCGAACTCGACCATGACTTGGCGGCAGATGCTGCAAGGTGGCAAGAAGTCTTCCGTGTCACCAGACACGGCAACCGCTTCGAAGTCACCTTTTTTATATCCTTGAGCGACTGCTGTGAAAATCGCTGTACGCTCTGCACAGTTTGTTGCTCCGAACGAAACGTTCTCGACGTTGACGCCGTCGATGACCGTACCGTCCTTCATGAGAAGTGCCGCACCGACGCGGAACTTCGAATATGGTGAATACGCATTGTCCTTCAATTGGCGTGCGCGTTCGACTAATTGTTGTTGGTTCATCTAAGTCATTCCTCTCGAATATCGAATGAACTGATGCCAGTCCCCATGCCTCTCATTTTTAGGCAGGATTTTTAGCATACACCCACCCCGAAGAGAAGTCAATGACTTTTTACAAACGCTTTCATGAATGAACAAAAAAAGAAGGAGCGCTCACCCCTTCTTGACTCTCTATACGTAGTTATACCAATTCAAGTTGCGCGACGGGCGCTTCTTCTGTTTCTGTCTGCACGTGATGACGACCAATCGGAATGACGGACGGTGAACCGGATACCGGGTCACACATGACCGAGCAGCGAAGGTTGAAGACCCGATGAATCAAATCACACGTGATGACGTTCGATGGCTTCCCTTCGGCAATCAACTTCCCTTTATCGAGTGCCAAGATATAGTCCGCATAACGCGCCGACAAGTTGATATCGTGAAGCACCATGACGATCGTCGTCCCGTACTTTCGGTTCAAGTCCGTCAACAAGTCGAGAATTTCGACTTGATATGTGATATCTAGATATGTCGTCGGTTCATCTAAAAAGAGGACGTCCGTCTGTTGGGCAAGTGCCATCGCAATCCAGACGCGTTGACGCTGTCCGCCTGACAACTCATCAATCGGACGGTCCGCGAACTCGGTGATGTTCATCATCTCCATCGCTTCAGCGACAGCCTCGTAATCGGCTTTCGTCCACCCCTTCAAGAATGATTGATGCGGATAACGGCCGCGACCGACGAGATCGGCGACCGTGATGCCTTCCGGTACGACCGGGGACTGTGGCAACATCCCGAGGATACGCGCTAGCTTTTTCGGTGCCATCTTCGAGATCGGCTTGTCATAAAGCGTCACTTGACCGGCACTCGGTTTGATGAGGCGTGCCATCGTCTTCAGTAGCGTCGACTTCCCGCAACCGTTCGCACCGATGATGATGCTGATCTGATTGCTCGGAATTTCAAGGCTGATATCGTTCAAAATCATCTTGTCCTCGTATCCTGAGGTGAGATGTTCCACTTTCATAATGGTTGCCATTTAGAAGTCCCCTTTCTGGTTCATCCGAATCAACAAGTATAAGAGATAAGGCGCGCCGATGATGCCGGTGATGACACCGACCGGATAACGTGCCGTGAAGGCGAATTGTCCGACGAGGTCAGCCGCGAGCACTAAGATAATCCCGACAAGCGCCGCTGGGAGGATTCCCGCATGGTTCATTCCGACGAGACGTTTCGCGATGGGCCCTGCCAAGAAGGCAATAAACGCAATCGGTCCCGTTGTCGCTGTTGCAAGGGCGAGCATGAATACTGCCGCCACAATGAGTAGAAGTCTGGTCTGGTTCGTGTTGATTCCAAGCCCTGTCGCCGCCATTTCTCCCAGCTCGAGCATTTCAAGCTGACGGGTAAGTAACAGTACAATCGGTAAACAGATGAGTACCGTGATGATTAAAGGTGGCAACTCCTCAAGTTTCGCCCCATTTAAACTTCCTGTCAACCATCGCATCGCCATCGCGACATCGTTTTGTCGGCTGATTAGCAGTAAATAGTTGATAACGGCTGTGAGCATCGCTTGAATCCCAATCCCCACTAATACGAGACGACCAATGGAGAACGCGGCACCTTTGGATAGGAAATAGATGACGAGCACGGTGACGAGCCCTCCGATAATCGAGGCAATCGAGATGATGGCCTCACTCGACTGAAGGACGACGATACAGAAGACAGCCGCCGCACTCGAACCGGTCGTGATTCCGATGACGTTCGGGTTGGCGAGCGGGTTACGGAGCATCGTTTGGAAAATCGTTCCCGCGGCCCCGAATGCCGCTCCGGCGAAGACGCCGGCGAGCATACGCGGGAGACGAAGTACCTCTACGGCGAACGTCGCTCCTTTTACGTCTTCCCCGAGCAAGACGCGGATGACATCTTGAACGGGATAAATCGTATTGCCCAACATGAGCATCAACCCGCTCAATGCTACCGCTATGATGGTCAAAAGAAGCGTCATCCCGACATAACGACGGCGTCGCTTCATGCGACCTTGTCTGATTTGTTCAATCGCTGGTTGCATCATAGTCCTCTTACTTTCACTTTCATTGTCAATAGAATCAAGATTGGTGCCCCGATGAACGCCGTCACAATCCCGACCTCAAGTTCACCCGGACTTCCAAGCAAACGTCCGATGACATCCGAGAAGGTCAGAATGATGGCACCTGCCAAGGCAGACATCGGCATGAGGTAGCGTTGGTCAGGACCGAGCACGAGTCGAATCAAATGCGGGGCGAGAAGTCCGATAAACCCAATCGGTCCAGCGAGTGCCGTCGCAGCCCCACACAGAATCACGCCTGCGAACGAGGCGGTCAACTTCAATGTCCCCGTCCGAACACCAAGACTCTTCGCCATCTCCTCCCCGAGCGCAAGTGCGTTCAAGGAAGGTGCGGTCACTACCGCAATCACGAGACCGATTAGAAGAAACGGTAAAAATGTATAAATCGAATCCAGATTTCCCGCACCGACACTCCCCACTTGCCAAAAGCGGAATTGGTCCATGACGTTTGAGCGTGGAATCATAAGAGCCATGACGAGCGACGATAATGCTGCACTTGTCGCCGCTCCCGCCAAGACGAGTTTGAGCGGGGTCGCCCCTCCCCTTCCGAGTGAACCGATGCCGAAAACGAAAATGGCCGTCAATAGCGCCCCGACAAGCGCAAACCAGATGAACGCACTCGCCGTCGCGATGTTGAAGAACGCGATTCCAATGACGACGGCGAGGGCCGCTCCCGTGTTGACCCCAAGAATACTCGGGTCAGCGATCGGGTTACGCGTCACCGACTGCATGAGTGCACCCGCCACACCGAGTGCTGCGCCACACATAAAACTGAAAATTGTCCGGACGACCCGCTCCCGGACAATGTCTGCCTCATACGACTGAACAGCCGGACGGAATAAACCGTCCAGCAGTTCATTCCACCCGACTGTTCGAGAGCCGAAGGCAAGGGATGCCACGATGCATAGCACCGTCAGTACGAGCGTCCCAACTAACAGGAGCGGGAAGTACTTCGGGGTATACATCTGTTTCACCTGATTTTGCATCATTTTACTTTCGCAAGGGCATCCGATACGCGTGAAACGTACTCATCAATCGTATATTCAATCGAGAGTGGCGTCGGTGTTCCAGCCGCTGCGAGTGGCGTGTTGTCTTCAATCAATACGACCGATCCGCGTTCGATGGCTGGTACTTTACTGTAAAGCGGGTCTGCTTGAAGCGCCTTCAACGTGTCTTCATTTCCGTATGCGACGAAGATGTCGACGTCGTTCAAAATGTCGGCGTTCTCTTTGCTGAACTCGAGATAGAAGCTATTTTCTTTTTCAGCCTCGTCGACAATGTTTTGTGGGTACTCCATGCCGAGTTCTTCGATGAAGGCACCACGAGGATCACCTGTTGTATAGATATAGAATTTTGAAAGATCTTCTGCACTCATCGAGACGAAAGCGGCTTTCTTTCCAGCAATCTCAGGAACGGCTGTCGCTTTGTCAGTAATCAACTGCTCCGTGTCTTTGATTAACTGTTCACCTTCTTCACCAAGTCCCATTGCGAGCGAGTCATAACGAACCATGTCTTGCCATGAGGTGACCCAAGGTGTTTCTTGATATGCCACGACCGGTGCGATTTGGCTAAGCGTGTCATAGTCTTCTTGCGTGATGCCTGAGTAGGCGGCCAAGATGACATCTGGATTTGAATCTGCGATTGCTTCAAAGTCTAATCCGTCCGTGTCTTGATAGATGTTCGGGTTCTCTTCGCCAAGCGCTGTCAACTTCTCTGCTGTCCATGGGAGCATCCCGCTATCATCTTGGACACCGTAGTTCGCAGCTGAAAATCCGACCGGTACGACATCGAGTGCAAGTGCGACATCATGGTTTCCCCACGAAATCGTTGCGACACGCTCTGGTTTTTCTTCGATGACAGTCTCACCGAACGCATGCTCGATTGTGATTGGATATCCTTCTGCTGATTCTTCTGTCCCTTCGTTCGTGGAAGCGTTCTCAGCTTCTTCCGAACCACAGCCGGCTAAGATGAGTGCAAACGCTGAAGCAAAAATAAACATATGTAACCACTTCTTCATTGTCTTGTTCACGTGTTTCTTCTCCTTTTTCAACTTCTCTATTTTCTCGATACTGATAATCATTATCAGTTATGAGTATAGACTTGCTATTCCTTCGTGTCAACTGCTATTCGATATAGAAAAATGAAAAAACCTGTCGTTTTAGGACAGGTTTATCAGGACTTTCGATGTTGTCGCATGACGTCCGCGATCGGTTCATCTTGTTTTTCAAGCTCCGATACGATCCGTTCATGGTCCACGTCGTTTCGGTTTTGGCTCAACTTGAACGTCGCCTGCATATCCGTGATGTCGATCCGAAACCCGACGACGCCGTGCATTTGCCGTTTTACTGGTTCTGATAATGTATCCCAACGCACTGCATGCTCACGTTCCCCTTCATGCTCTTGGAGCAATCCTGAAAGTTCCTCCACTAATTCTTTCTCATTGAGAATCGTCGCACGTCCGTACACGTGTACGGCTTGATAGTTCCATGTCGAAACGTCCTCATGGCCGTACCATGACGCCGACACGTAAGCGTTTGGTCCTTGAAATATGACGAGAACGGTTTGATTTTCAATCGTTCGCCACTGCGGATTCGCTTTCGCAATATGCGTCGTCAATTGACTGTTCGCCTCATCGAATCGTAACGGGACATGTGTCGCAATCGGTTTGTCCCCATCATGAGTCACGATCGTACCGAACGGATGGGCATGGAGAAATGCGTAAATCTCAGCTCGCTCTTTGACGGAATATTGATTTGGAATATACATGCCGGACCCCCTTTCTCCTATTATGTTCTGATCAAGTCGGGTATAACGACACAGAAGGAGGAATGTTATTTATGAAACCAACGATTAAAGCCATCGTCTTTGACGTATACGGCACCTTATTCGACGTCCATTCGGTGAAGGATGCCTGTGAACAAGAGTTCCCTGAAAAGGGAGCAGCCATCAGCCAAGTATGGCGGACGAAACAACTCGAGTATTTCTTTTGGCGGCACATGATGGGGCGTTATGAAGATTTCGATACAGTGACCCAGGACGCACTCCGTTACGCGCTCGCCGTGCATGACGCAACATCGACGGAGGAAATTGAACAACGTCTGATCGCATCGTATGCGCACCTCACCCCGTATGAAGAGGTCGAGTCGGTCCTAAAAGAGCTGCATGACGTGAAGACCGTCATCCTCTCGAACGGGACGGACGAGATGCTCAAGGCATTGCTTCACAACGCCAGTCTTAGTGATTATTTCGATGAAGTTGTCAGCGTTGACGGCATCAAACAACCGAAACCGACGCCTGCCGCCTACATGCACTGGTTCAAGACGTCCGGTCTTCGTCGTGACGAGGTGCTCTTTTTATCCTCGAACGGCTGGGACATCGCCGGGGCGAAAAATTTTGGATTCCATGCGGCCTGGATCAATCGGAATGACTTACCATTTGAAAGCATTTGATATAGAACCAAATGCCATCTATCCGAACTTGAACAACTTGTCAGAATGGCTTTAGTCCGTGAACGGCCTCATGAAAATGAGGTCGTTTTGTGCATCCTCTCCCATAAAGAATGTGTGGACACCCGTTTGTCCGAACCCGTTTCGTCGATAAAATTGAATCGCTCTTTCATTATGTTCCCATACGCCGAGCCACATCTTTCGTTTGTGTAGTTCCTTCGTCAATTCGGTTGCTTGAGTAAATAACGCTTTCCCCACCCCTTGACCTTGAAACGCTTCTAATACGTAGATTCGTTCGATTTCAATCGCATCTTCGCCCATCGGTTCAGATTGAGCATCGCGTACGTTCACTTTCAAATAGCCTGCCAACTCACCTTTTACATGTGCAAAATAAAAATAAGAATCGGGATGTGCCAACTCATGCTGCAACTGCTCAGGCGCATACGCTTTTTCTAAGTAAGCGTTCAAATGTTCTTCTGTGTTGTGACGTGCGAACGTCTCCGTAAATGTCTGGATGCTAATGTGACGTAAGGCTTCTACGTCTGTCACTTTTGAGATTTCAATCATGTTCTCGCTCCTCTCAGTATTCTCGATGCTTACCTTTCTTCACTTCGGTCCAATCTGTTTCAACATTACTTCGTACTCTTTTCAAAAGGCGTAACAACTCCTCACTTTCTTTCTCGTCGAATCCTGATAATGCGACCGATGTAGAATATTCGTGTTCGCGAATGATGAGCGGGTACAATACCTGTCCTTTCTCCGTCACGTATAAACGTCTGATTTTCTGATTATCAAGATCTGACCGCCTCTCAATCCATCCTTCTTGCTCCAGTTTCTTGATGGCACGTGCGGCGGTCGTCCTGTCTACCTTAATCAACTCTGCTAGCCGTTCTTGAATGATACCTGGGTGTTCAAAAATCCTAACGATGTACAAGTACTTCCCTTTTTCTAAACCGAGTGCCTTAAATTCAATGTTGCTGATTGAATCGAGGGCACGCGCAATCATCCCGATCTCTCGTAAATGGTCATGCATTATGAGACACCTCTATCGCTTTGTTGCAAATGCAACAAAATACTTTATATAAGCATATCGTAATTTGTGAGAGAATGAAAGTAAGAATTTTCGCTAAGAAGGAGATGAATTAGAGATGGGTCACCGAATCTATACGACGAGTTTCGCGAGCGTTTATCCACTCTACGTCGCCAAAGCGGAACGGAAAGGACGCACGAAAGAAGAAGTCGACACCATCATTGAGTGGTTGACCGGGTATGATGAATTCGGACTCGAGCGTCAAATTGCTGATGGGGTTGATTTTGACACATTCTTCTCTGCCGCACCTCGTCTCAACGAAGACCGCACCCTCATCAAAGGCATCGTCTGTGGGGTCCGCGTCGAGAACGTAGAAGAACCGCTCATGCGCGAGATTCGTTATTTGGACAAACTCATCGATGAGTTGGCAAAAGGAAAGAAAATGGAGAAAATTTTACGAGGAGGCGAATCATGATGGACGTGACGACACTCGTCGACGAAGAACGACTCGATTCATTTATTCATCTGATTGAAGTTATCCACGATCATTTACCTGGCGGATTTGAAAAAACGACGGACGGACATGGTGTCCATTACGTCGTTCCACTCGATCGATATCCGTCCGGGTATCATGTCACACCGGGTACCCCGCTCCCGTTTATCAGTGTAATCGCGCAAAAGCGCCATGTCGGACTGTATCACATGGGCATTTACGCTGACCCTGAATTAATCGCTTGGTTCGAACGGGAGTATGCCAGTCGTGTCCCGACGAAACTTGATATGGGAAAAAGCTGTATCCGTTTCAATAACGTGAAACGGATCCCGTTTGACTTAGTTGGGGAACTCGTCGAGAAGATGACTGTCGAGGAATGGATTCAGCGCTATGAAAGAAACCGAGGCTAACGCTTCGGTTTTTTCGCACATTCGTATTCTTTCATGAGCTGAGTTTACGGTATGCTTAGAAAAAAGGAGGGACGCCTCATGCCACGTTGGCTAAAAATCACTTTGTTTTTACTCGTATTCGGCACGTTGTTTTATATCACTCATTTCCATTATGAGTTGCGTCCGTCTGACATCCGGGACATCGTCTTATCATTTGGATTTTGGGGTCCACTCTTCTTTATTTTTCTTTATGCCATCGGGCCGGTCGCCTTTTTACCGACATCTGTGCTGTCACTTGGAGCCGGTCTCGCGTTCGGCGTATGGCCAGGAGTCCTCTATATCATCATCGGTGCGACCGCTGCTGCGACGACCGGTTACGTTATGGGGCGCTTTTTCGGTCGCTCGGTTATCAATGTTGACCGTTATCCGTGGTCAGAGAAACTGTTCACCCAGATGGAGCGCCGGGGGTTTTTATATGTATTTGTCCTACGACTGATCCCGCTCGTCAGTTTTGACTTACTCAGCTACGCCGGCGGAATCTCACGCGTCCGTTTCCGTGCCTTCGTCCCGGCGACCGTGCTCGGCATGATTCCAGGTACGTTCGCTTATAGTTTTCTTGGAGCAAGCCTCGCTTCAGGTAGTGTCACCACGATTTTCATCGCCACGCTCGTCTTCACCGGGTTGATTGTTGTCACATATATCTTCCGTGAGCCTGTTAAAAAGTGGCTTGGGTTGAATTGAAAACTCATGAAAAGGAGCATCATGCTCTTTTTTTGTGCCGTGAATGTGTAAATAGAATAAACTTCTGTGAACTTCTTCCGATATGTATAGAGCTACAACAAATGAAAACGAGAATGTGAGGAAAGAAACATGAGTTTTACGAAACGAAATCAGTTGATGTTGTTGACGACGTTATTGATTGTAATGACGTCGGTTGTCGTCCATTTGCTTCACCGTTTCACGGAATTTGCTTATACGTATACGATTTTACGAAACGGCGCAGATGACTATGTGTATTCAAGTGTGACGTGGGTGCTCTTCGCACTCCCACTCGTCTTCTTCGGAATGATGCTCGTCAGCCTAAAAAGAGAAGATAAAACGTTCCCGTATTGGATGATGCTCACGCTCACCTTCGCGAGCATCTCGACGGTCGCCGGTGGACAAGGACTCGTTGAATATCACTTCTCGATTTTTGTCGTCTTGGCGATTTTGTCGTTCATGCGTCGAATCGACTTGATTTTATATAGTGCAGGCATCTTCGCAGTTCAACATTTGGCGGGATATTTTTTATTCCCGGCACTCATCTGTGGGACGAGCGATTATCCTTTTAGCCTACTGCTCGTCCACGCCGTGTACTTGATTCTGCTCAGTGCCGTACTCGTCGCCCAGATTCATTTCCGCAACAAAGAGACGGAACGTGTCAAGGCGCACGAGCAGGAGACGCGACAGTTATTGCGACAAGCGATTCAAGACGTCAGTTCCCTCGTTCAGTCCTTAAATAGTCACGCGGAAGAACTCGAATCGGCTGCGAACCAGTCACTCGAATCTGGTGAACAGATTGCCATCACGGTCGACCCGATTGTCGCGCACGCCTCGTCCCAACAAGCTTCCATGGTGCAAGGGGCTGATGAAATTCAATCGATTCGTTCCCTGACAGCACTCATCCAGGAACGGATGGCGCAAACGGCAGCAGCCTCTTCCCGCATCGCCAAAGACGCCCTCTCTGGGAATACGGATATGCGTCTCATGGAAGAAAAAGTACATGAAATCATCACGGAATCCGAGCAACTCGAGCAGATCGTCGCAACGATGACGAATCGTTCCTCTGAAATCCAAGGCATCTTGCAGCAAGTCGGCTCAATCAGTGAACAGACGAATATGCTCGCCTTGAACGCATCCATTGAAGCGGCTCGTGCCGGAGAAGCTGGTCGTGGCTTTGCCGTCGTCGCTTCTGAAGTCGGGAAGCTCGCCGCCCAGTCACGCGAATATGCATCCGAGATGACCCGTGTCCTCGGTGGATTGATGGATGATACGACGGTCGTGTCGAAATCGGCTCACCTTTTCAAACAAGCAACAGAGAACTGTCAAACCGTCACAAATGACGTGACGGCCGTCTTCGGTCGCCTCACTGAAGACGTGTCCGAAATCGATGCACAAATCGCGTCGATTCAAGAAACGAGACAACTCGTGACCACGCAGATGGAGACGCTCGAAACACGCCTCGAATCAACGAAACACGCTTCAAGCGAACTGCAACAACAGATTCATCACGTGGCCGCCGCAACGGAAGAACAGGTCGCCGTCCAAAAAGAGCTCAGTTCGATGTCAGACCGTCTTGCCATCACGGCGAACGTACTTGAAGATGTGACGACACAACTCGAAGATCACGCATCACGCACGTAATACAAATGCCCTCGACCAAGCGGTCGGGGGCATTTGTATTATCGATCGAGTAATTGACGAATTCCTTCTTGAAGCGGTGTGACCGGACGTCCGAGAACCGGTTCAAAGTCGCTCTCGTGAATCTCGAGCGTTCCTTGACGGATGCTTCGTTGAATGCCAGCAAGAAGTGCGACCAGGTCATCGGGCATCCCTGCCCCACGCATCGTCTCTTCGTATGCCTCGAGGCTCAGCTCTTGCATCATCACTTCACGGCCTAACACTTCACTGAGTGCGTCTACAAGATCTTGCTGGGTATGAAGTGGTCCAGACAATTCATAGACAGCACTCTCCTGCTGTTCTTTCAACAGGACATTCGCCGCAGCTTCTGCATAATCTTGTTGCAGTGCCCAACCGACTTTCCCGTCCCGAGCCGCCGTGATCCACGGTGCCCCGTCAACAACTGCTTGCATACTCGACAACTCGTTCTCTAAGTACCAGTTGTTCCGTAAGAACGCGTAAGGTATCCCTGATTCCACGATTGCTTCCTCGGTGACGACGTGTGGAGGTGCCATCAAGTTCTCACTGTCTGTCGCATCGGCGAGACTCGTGTAGGCGATGAATGAAACATCAGCCCGTTTTGCCGCCTCGACCGCGTTCGTATGTTGACGAATTCGCGTGTCGTTATCACCATCTGCCGAGATAATCAACAGACGCTCGACACCTTTGAACGCTTCATCGAGTGTGTCCGGCTGATCGAAGTCACCATGTCGCACATCGACCCCGCGCTCTTTGAGTGAAGCGGCTTTCTCTGGATTCCGTACACTGACAGCTAAATCACTCGTATCAATTGATTTGAGTAGCTCCTCCACAATTTTTGAGCCTAGTTTACCCGTTGCTCCGGTGACTAAATATTTCATGCGGCCATCCCCTTTCTCATGCTTCAGAATATATTCCCGTTCTCTACATGCAATTAACTCGATAACAAAATAACACTTGACTTTAAGTTCATTCGAACTTAAATTAACGATATAAAGGTTCATATGAACTTAAAAGGATGAATTGTTGTTGACCCTACTCATCGGGTTTTTACTCATCGTCATCTTCATGCTCGCGCTTGACCTCGGGGTGTTCCACCGCAAGGCACACGAAGTCTCGCTCCACGAGGCATGGACATGGACGTTTGTCTGGATTGGGATTGCCCTCGTAATCGGGGGATGGTTGTTCTACACGCAAGGCAGTACGGCCGCGACGGAATATGCGAGCGTATACTTCATCGAGAAGGCACTCGCGATTGATAACGTGTTCGTCTTCTCGCTCGTCTTTGCCTACTTCGCCATCCCGCTCAAGTATCAGCACAAAGTGTTGTTCTGGGGGATTCTCGGAGCGATTCTTTTCCGCGCCGTCTTCATCGTCGCTGGGGTATCGTTGTTAGAAAACTTCGGTTGGGTGTACTACGTGTTCGGAGCGTTCCTCGTCTATACGGGTTGGGTGATGTATAAAAATATCGGGAAAGACGAGTCACTTGAAGAAAATAAGACGATTCGTTGGCTCGAACGACGCCTTCCGATCACACAAGACATTTCATCTGGGAAGTTCACGAAACGGATCAACGGGAAGTTGTTCTTCACACCGCTCTTCATCGCGCTCATCTTCATCGAGTTGTCAGATATCGTCTTCGCCGTCGATTCGGTCGCCGCGAGCTTCGTGTATTCGCGTGACCCGTATATCATCTTCTATGCGAATATCATGGCGATTCTTGGACTTCGTAGTCTCTACTTCGTTCTCGCCAACTTGATCGACCGCTTCTATTACTTGAAGCACGGCCTCAGTTTCATGCTCGTCTTTATCGGGGCGAAGATGATTTTAGGTGATGTGTACAAGATGCCGATCTGGATGTCGCTCGGGACAATCGTTCTCGTCATCTTGATTAGCGTTCTCTATAGTTTCTACAAAACGAAACCTAGTTCGGACAAACACGTATAATGAATCAATCGATCCATTTCGTAGGTGTTCTTTCTTTGAAATTCTCGGGTAATCATTGAGGTGCACAACTACAGAAAAGGGGATTCACTATGTTTGATCGGATTGGCCTCATGAGTATCGGTCTCGTCTTCGGGATCATCCTCATGTTACTCTTCAACAACTTATTCGGATTAGTGTTCGGTGTCGTTCTTGGCGCGAGCCTCATCGTTGCCAACCAACTCGGACGAAACAAACGAACAACGATCCACTAACCAAAAAGCACGCGCCCCCATCGATTGGGGAGCGCGTGCTTTTGCGTCAAAACATCGTATATGGATTGATACTGTTGGCAGGCGCTGAACTGCTATATACATAGCTGTTCCGGTGTACTTCGAAATGGAGATGGTTCCCGAACGAGTTGCCGGTATTCCCGACGGCTCCGATCGTCGCCCCTTTTGTGACCGTCTGTCCATTGACGACATGGAGGCGGTCGAGGTGTGCGTATACCGTGATGTAGGTTTGGCCATTTAACTGATGGGTCATCATGATGTGATTCCCGTACGCCCCGTAGTTTCGGGAGACAATGACTTGTCCAGACGCGGCTGCCACGACCGGTGTTCCTCTTGGAGCAGCCAAGTCGATGCCGTTATGGAACGTATAACCGTACTGCCCGCTCGCAGGACCATACTTTTGTGTCAACGTCCCTTTTGTCGGGATGATCATCTTCGCAGTCGATGTCGTTGAAAGCGTGGAGACACTATACTTCTTCACATATGTACTCGATACGTAGCGGGATGTCCCGTTGAAATTGATTTTCGTCCATCCCCCGCCCACGCCGAGATATTTGAACGACTGTCCCAACTTCGCGCTACCGACAATCTTATACATCGTGCCTGGACCCGAACGGACGTTTAAACTGTTGGTCGTGACTTTGACATAATACATGGTCGCCGCTTCAGCAGGGATACTGGGTGGAGTGAAGATTACCATGGTGAGTAAGACTGCACAGAAGAGAGAGAGCATCTTTCGTTTCATGATGTGGTAAATCCTTTCAATTATGTATTTAAATTTTTATTTTTTATATTATCTAACTGAAAAAATTTTACCACCAAAACGAACCGACAAATATGTCATTTATATTTCAAATAAAGGAAAACAAATTATAACTTACTTTCTTTATTTTTCCTTTTCAACATACAAAAAATGCACAGCCGTTTTCGACTGTGCATGTCTGTTACTCACGATTTTCCTCGGCGTTCTCCTCTTCATCCTCTAAATCTTCAATCAATCGCTTCATCTCTTCAATTTCACGGCGCTGTGCCTTGATGATTTCTTCAGACAATTCTTTCACGCGTGGGTCTTCAATTTCAGCGCGTTCACTTGTCAAAATGGCAATCGAGTGGTGAGGGATCATCGCTTTCATCCAACTGACATCATCGACGGTCGTCTGGCTACGTACGAGCCAAAGCGAGGCACTGAAGACGAGAGCGCTGACACCTAGAATGATAAAGTTAAGGGTTTTATTCTTATACATTCCCCACATGAAGAGAAGCATGACGAATGCCATGACTGATCCCATGATGAGTGCCATATATAACCTGGTCTGACTAAAGAAGATATGATTAATTTGAAAGACGTTCAAATACATGAGCCAATACATCAGGAATGTCGAGACTGCAATCATAATTCCAAATTTACCGTACGATTTCATTTCGTTCACCCTTTCTTAAGTTATGTGTGTAGAAATAGTTTTACCTACCTGTATTAAACTCAAACCTAAATATTCTTATGCTTGATGTGTTCTTCTAAACTTTCACTTCTTTTTCACAAACGTCGGGTACACTAGTGAAATTGAGATTATGCAAGGAAGGGGAACGACAATGCAAGAGCTGACGTTACGTGATGTATTGGCAACATTGGATTCTGTCTTATCTTGGTCGTATCTCGACCGTCCTGAAGAGATGGCGATTCACGGCATCGGAACGACACCAGAAAAAATAAAAAGAACTTTTTTATATGTATGCAAACGTCCGATTAATGAACGGGGTGTCGATTTAGTGAAGGCGGCCATTCGGAACGGGGCAGTCGCCATTGTCACGGATCGCCCGATTGATGCGAGAGTTCCCGTCATTTACTGTCGAGACGTCACGCGCGCATGTGAACAACTACAGACTCTTTTCGCCACGGAAGGAAATCACGTGAAGCACGCGGAACGATAATAATAAGAATAAAGAAAGGAGGAGTACAAGATGAAGATTCTCATTGTAGACGATGAAGAAAAAATGAGACATTTGATTCGTTTGTTTCTTGAGGGTGACGGGTACTCTTGCATCGAGGCGAGCGATGCCCGTTCCGCACTCGACAAAATCGAAGAGCGACCGGATCTCGTCCTTTTAGATATTATGATGCCAGAAGTAGATGGGATCTCACTTTGTCGTCAGTTAAAGACGATGGATCCTGCATTACCTGTCGTCTTGTTGACGGCACGTTCAGACAATGAGACGACCATCCAAGGATTAGATGCTGGAGCGGATGATTACGTCACCAAACCGTTCGATGGTAACGTGCTCCTCGCTCGTATTCGTGCCGTCTTGCGCCGGACCCGTGTCGTCAACATCCAATACGGACCACTTCGTTACGATGAGGAGAGCGGACGCGTTTTGTATGAAGAACAAGAGATTGTCCTCACACCGAAAGCGACGGCCATCTTGAAACTGTTCCTTCAGCACCCGAATCGACTCTTCAATCGCCTAGATTTATTTGATCTCGTCTGGCCCTACTCTGCAGAATCCGACCCTCGCACAGTTGATGCGCATATTCGTATGATTCGAGAAAAGTTAGGAGATGCAGGATTTCCGATTGATGATTATTTAAAGACGGTATGGGGACGTGGATATCGATGGACCGAGGAGCGTTCCGGATGAAGCGAAGTCGTAACAGTCTACCGTTTCGCATCAGCCTCGTCTTTCTCCTATCAACCCTATTGATTGAAGGTGTGTTGTTTCTTCTCCTCTATCACACGCTTCTCGGCGAACGCGTTGTAGAAGAAATCAATCGCCTCGAATCTCGGGCCGAGAGCCATGCGAGCGTATTAGCAATGAATTTTTCCGAAGAGACGATTGATCATGTAGCGACCATGGAAAGTGAGACCGATACGAAAGTCGCCATCACTGATCCCACGCATCATCTTCTTCAGACTTCACGCTTCTTTCCCCAAGTCCTTGCCGATACAGTCGATTCTAAAAAACAAACTGGCCCCTTCGACGACACGACTGTCCTAGAGGACGACTGGGAAAACGAACCGTATTTGAGCGTTCGTACGCCAATCACAGATGATACCGACAGACGGTATGGATACGTCTATATGTTTTTACCGACCGAAATCATTCATGGAATTAGCCATCGGCTCCAGTGGCGATTCCTATATATCACGGCGATCGCGCTCGTAACGACCGTCTTGACGTTCATCCTCTTGAGTCGATTGATTTCAAAACCAATTCAATCATTGAAACAAGCAACGGAGAACGTATTGACAAACCCAGACGATTTACGGTTACCGACGAATCGTGTCGACGAAATCGGTGAATTAGCGCGTGCCATCGAATCGATGTCAGTGGAACTATCAAGACTACGGCGGGAACGTCGTCAGTTTTTATCCGACCTATCGCATGAAATCAAGACCCCTCTCACTTACTTGAGGGGTTACGCCGAAATCGCTTCGAAAGAAGGCACGCCCGAATCATTACGCAAACAGTCGATTCAAACGATTTTAGATGAGAGCCGGTCGCTCACAGAGCTCGTCGAAAATGCGTTTCAATTGGCACAGCTCGATGAAAACACATTCTTGTTGCACCGAGAAGAAGTGACCGTCACGACGTTTTGTGTGGACTTACGTCGAATGCTCGATACGATGTTCCGGATGACGACGATTCACTTCGATGCTGCACCGAACACGGGACAACAAGACATCGCTCTTACATTGGATCGGCACCGGATGCTCCAAGTCTTCCGCTCCATCGCCCATAATGCGATTGAACATAGTGAGGCCTCTCATGTCTCCCTACGCTCAAACGTCACGGACACTCACCTGATCCTGACCATTACAGACAATGGGAAAGGCATTCCTGAAAAAGATTTACCTCACATTTTTGACCGCCTGTATCGTGTGGAAAAATCACGGTCCCGACAGACCGGTGGCAGTGGACTCGGACTCGCCATCGCTGACCAAATCGTCAACCGTCACGGCGGAGAATTGACAGTCACGTCTGACGCATCGGGCACTTCTTTCACCATCATGCTTCCACTCGACAAAAAGACGCCTATCCTTTAATGGAAAGGCGTCTTTTGATCAGTTGAGCTCACCTTTGTCGAGGCGCATCTCCCATTCCCCGTCTGTAAACTCATATACGCTGTTATCCGATGTGACGAGCAACATGCGCTCCTCTTTGACTGCCAATTTGATTGGCACAGCATCCGCTTGAAGCTCTGGAAGGTTGAACGTCTCTGTCGACTCATCGTCTAAGTTGAAACGAACCCCTTCGAAAGAACCATCTGTCTGTCGTACGTAGGCCAACTGTCCCTCATCCGCTCCGACCGTGACAACTTGTTCTGCTTCAACAAGTGGCTCGAACGAATCTCCAGAGTCATTCGAAACGAGGATGCCGGACGGCCCGTACAAGAAGACGCGCTCCGCATCCGTCGCATCGGCGACGATACCTGCCACTTGCGCTTCCTCTATTCCTTGCACCTGCATCGGTTCAAATGAGCTCCCACCATCGATGGAACGATAAAATCCCGGTTCTAGCTCCGAGGTCGCTTCTTCCAGATAAACGTAGAGTATACCTGTGGCATAACCGGCGCTCATATAGTGAAAATCTGCCTCTCCTTCAAGCGACCGACTCTCGAGTACCACCCCATGATTTTTTCCATGCATGACCCCAAGTGGATTTTTGAAATCTGTCCGACGATCGGGGTGACCGCTCGCATAAAATCCATCCTCGACGACTTCAAACCCCATATAGTCATGGCGATTTGTCGGAAGCGTATACCAACCGTCTTCTCGATATTCCATCAACCCGGCATGAGTTGCGATGACAGGACGTTCGTCGTCTTGCCAAAATCCTGCCCCGTGGATGTGGGAGACCATTTCATCCGCTCCCACGCGTTGCCACATGTCCTGTGTCGCTGTCGTTTCGTTTTCTGATTGATTTGTATCCGATGGTTCCTCTTCTGCTCCACACGCCGACAAGAGCAGGGGAGTCAGTAATAGTGATAGCATAAACGTTCGTTTCATCTCAATCCCTCCATCATTAGCATCCCATCTAGCATACGTGCTAAAGATGAAAAACTTGTTAAATCTTCAAAAGTCGGGCGTTGATGGCGACAATGATTGTACTTAGACTCATCAAAACGGCACCGATGGCTGGTGATAGGATAATGCCAATTGGTGCCAACACGCCCGCAGCGAGTGGGATGGCGACGATGTTGTAACCAGCGGCCCACCATAGATTTTGAATCATCTTACGATACGTGTTTTGTGAAAGTTCCAAAATCGATAGGACATCTTTCGGATTACTGCGGACGAGGACGATGTCTGCCGTCTCGACGGCAACGTCTGTCCCGCTCCCGATTGCGATTCCGACATCAGCTTGCGCTAAGGCCGGGGCATCATTGATCCCATCTCCGACCATCGCTACTTTGCTGCCATCTTTCTGGACGTCTTTTACCTGGTTCGCCTTGTCGTCTGGCAATACTTCGGCATACACGTCATCGATACCGAGCTGACCCGCGACCCAATGCGCGACCTTCTCGTTGTCCCCCGTCAACATGATGGAGCGGATGCCTTTTTCACGAAGGGCCTCGACGGTCTCCCTCGCCTCTTCCCGTACTAGATCGGCCATCGCAATCATACCGACCCATTCACCGTCCTTCAGGACAAAGACGACGGTTTTGCCTTCTTCCGATAATCGCGTGAACGTTTCTTCATCGATTTGAATGTGTTGATCACGGATATGACGTGGACTGACGACTTGTATGTGCGCACCGTCAACCGTTCCTTCTAAACCGACACCTGTGATGGAGCCAAAATGATCGACAGCGGAGAGCTTCAACTCCCGTTTTTCTATTTCTCTCAATACTCCTTGTGCGAGTGGATGTTGCGACTCACGCTCAACCGATCCTGCAAGTTGTAACACGTCTTCTTCCGTATAAGATGAGCTCGCCTGTACGTCCGTGACGCCGAAATTCCCTTCCGTCAACGTACCGGTCTTATCAAAGATGACGGCATCGAGTCGACGTGCTTCTTCAAATTGGGTCCGATTACGGATGAGAAGACCTTGTTTCGCCGATAGCGCTGTCGAAACTGCGACGACGAGCGGTGTCGCCAGTCCGAGTGCATGCGGACACGAGATGACCATGACCGTCACCATCCGTTCGACCGCCGTCCCTACCGAGTAGCCGAGCATGAACCAGATGGTGAACGTGATGACTCCAGCAGCAATCGCGATGTAGAACAAATATTTCGCCGCACGGTTTGCCAAGTTTTGAGCCCGTGACTTCGATTTTTGGGCTTCGCTCACCAACTCGATGACTTTTGACAAATACGTAGTTTCTCCCGTACCGATCGTTTCAATCGTCAAACTCCCTTCTTGGTTGATGGAACCTGCGATGACGTCCTCACCTTCGGACTTTTCGACCGGGACCGATTCACCTGTCAACATCGACTCATCGATTGTCGTCTGCCCTTTGATAATCTTCCCGTCTACCGGAACCTGTTCCCCTGGTTTGACGAGAATCCGATCTCCTTCTTTAAGCTCAGAGATCGGGACGTCCTCCGTCTCTTCCCCGTTGATGCGATGCGCCTCGTTCGGTAACAGTTGGACGAGTTGCTCCAACGCATTTGACGCCCCCATGACCGAACGCATTTCAATCCAGTGACCGAGTAGCATGATCACAATCAGTGAAGCGAGTTCCCAAAAGAAGTCATGTCCACTTCCGTATCCAAAGACGACAGCGGCACTATAGAAGTAAGCGACACTGATTGCCAAGCCGATCAGCATCATCATACCCGGGCTATGATCCCGCAGCTCATCCACACTCCCTTTTAAGAATGGCCATCCACCGTATACATACACAATCGTCGCTAAGACAAACAAGATTGTTTTTTCAAATGGAAAATCAAGTTCAAATCGAAGCCATTCTTGAATCATATCCGACAACAGGAGGATCGGAATCATCAAACCGAGCGAAACAAAAAAGCGCCGTTTAAAGTCTTCAATCATATGTTCATGTCCATGTCCTCCGCGATGAGAATCATGACTCTCTTCATGGTGTTCATGATGTTCGTGATGTTCGTGATGTTCATGCTCCATTATTCATCCTCTCCTTTATACGGATGATATACCCCTGTGCGGTATATTGATAAACGAATTTAGGCTTTCATGTTTCTTTCACAATTAAGTGGTAAAACAAAGTAAGGACTGATAGATAAAGGAGTGTTAAATGATGAAATCAAAAGGAATATGGTTCCTATTAACGGGGATATTGATCGGGATCATTCTAGTTCTACTGTTCGTCTTATTCAATGGAAGATGGAACATGAACAATATGAATCATATGTGGGACAACAATTCAACGTTTGAACAGATGGATGATTATATGATGGGCAACGATGGAATGACAGGAAATGGCGGACCGATGGGACACGGAACGACGCAAGCAATCGAGGCATCTGATGAACCGGAACAATCGCTTCCGATTCCCTCCCCCTTGAAACCAAACCGCGTCACGGACAGTACCGTCTATTATACGGTAGTAGCAGATGAAGGAACGTCACAGTTCTTTCAAAATGGAAAATCGACAGAAACGCTTGGATATAACGGAAACTTACTCGGACCGATGCTCGAGCTCCCAAAAGGAAAGACAGTCGTGATTGATACAATCAACCGATTGGATGAACCGACAACGTTCCACTGGCACGGTCTTGTCATCCCTGCCGAAATGGACGGAGGGCCGCATCAAGCTATAGCAGCGGGCGACCGTGCACAAGTTCGACTCGATATCGACCAAGAGCCGAGTACGCTTTGGTTTCACCCCCATCCGATGGGCGCAACAGCTGAACAAGTTTACAAAGGGCTCGCCGGTCTTCTTTATGTGACCGACGATGCACAGAGTGGTCTCCCGAATGACTATGGTGTCGACGACATCCCGCTTATCGTACAGGATCGGCTCTTCACAAAAGATGGTGAACTTGACTACGATGCTCATATGAACGTCGACGGGACGACGGGCGATACGATTCTTGCGAACGGAGCCATTAATACAACGTTTGATGTCCAAACCGAAACGCTCCGAGTCCGCCTTGTCAATGGTTCGAACGCGCGCGATTTTGACTTTACACTATCGAATGGGGAAAACATGACGCAAATCGCGGCAGACGGCGGGCTGTTGGAACAACCGGTTTCTTTGAAGACCATCTCGTTGACACCAGGTGAACGGGCCGAAGTGTTAATTGATTTTTCAGAAATAGAAGATGATGTCGCCTTAGAGGCTGATGGAGTATCTTTCACTACGTTTCGTGTTGGTGAACTCGACAAAGCGTCCATCGATATACCAACGAGCAAGAAAACACCGACTCCAGTGAATACGAAAACAGACCGTCAGCTCACCTTGTTCGGGATGGGGAACATGGTGTCCATCAACGGCGATACGTATGATCCAGACCGAATCGATATAAAAGTGAAACAAGGGGACACAGAGATATGGGAAATCGAGAACAAACCAGACATGATGGGCGGGATGACGCATCCCTTCCACATTCACGGTGTCCAGTTCCGAATCATCAGTCGGGATGGCAACCCACCAGCCGATTATGAGAAAGGTTGGAAAGACACGGTAGCCGTCGCTCCTGATGAACGGGTAAAAATTGAACTTACCTTCACCGAAACCGGCACGTTCATGTATCATTGCCACATCCTCGAGCATGAAGAGAACGGGATGATGGGACAATTAAATGTGACCGAATGACCCAACACCTCTCCGTTCACTCAACGGAGAGGTGTTTTGCATGTCCGTCCCAATTTCGGTACGTTTCTGTTAGGACTATCGCCTGTATAGGGATTCCCGCTCGAATGTCGTATACTAGTTGTGAACGACTGTACAAATGATTGCGAGGAGGTAGGTTGATGCGCCGATTTCGTAGGGTAGTACAAAAGCGATCCGCTCGTCAAAAACAGGAACGTCACACGTTCTCCATCGCTTCCGTTGTGGAAGAAGTGCAGGATGCGATATGTTATATCGATTTTTCGAAACACCGTCTTTATACGAATCACCTGCTTCGTCACTGGTGCCCTTCGATGATGACACAATCGTTCACTTCCATGGAAACGTTAACTCGTTTCCTCTATACAATTTTTGAAGAGCATGGAGCAGATATGGCGCAAGTTGCGCACATGATTCAAGAATTGCTCGAGTGCGAGACCGAGACATGGCCAAGCATGACGTCACGACGCGTTCAGTTTGATGACCGGACGCTACACCTGATCTTCAACTTCACCCGAACACCAAGAGGCGTCTTCATCATGTGGTGTGACCAAACCGAGACCGTTCGCTTTGAAGAACGAAGAAACGCGTTTATCGCTGAACTGTTCCATGACTTCCGTACTCCTCTGACTGCCATTCATGGCTATACTGAATTGTTGATGAACAATCATGATGGTAATGAAAAAACGTCCAAAATGTTGAGACATGTCAAAGAAGAGGCAGAACGGTTAGATCGACTCGTCGATAACTTCCTCGATTATCAAAAAATTGATTATTCGGCAGAACAACTGACCGTCACAACCTTTCCTCTTCTTCCTTTGCTTAAAGACATCACGGAGAGTTATCAGGCCATGTCACCAAATCATGAAGTGACTTACGCTGCTCCTCCCATCCATATTCAAGCAGACGAAGAAAAACTGAAACAAATGCTCCATAATCTGATTGGAAATGCGATTAAATACTCCCCTGAAGGAGGAACTGTGCACACACAGGTCGAGGATCAGGCAGGTACCGTCACCTTATCCGTCTCTGACACAGGAATCGGAATTCCAGCGGATGCACTCCCATATGTCTTTGATGAATACTATCGTGTCGATTCGAAAGCCCATCACACCATTAAAGGAACAGGGCTCGGTCTACGTATTTGTAAGCGAATTGCCGAGGCCCATGGTTGGGGAATCCATGCGGACTCCGTTTATGAAGAAGGTACGACATTCACGATTGAACTGCATGCACGTCACGCATCTTCTTATGTTCGTACGCCACCATACGTGAAAAGGTTCGACTGATACTTTTGATCAGCCGAACCTTTTTCATGCGACTTCTTTCACTGGAATGTCACACTCCATCTGTGCCGCCCGCATCGCGCGTGCCCGCTTATGGAATAGGACGAGCAGCGTCAGCGTCCCGAGTGTCGAGATGACGTACGGCAGGACCCCATCGAGCTTGAAGCCGATCGGCGCCGTCAAGATGTAGAACCAGACCGCATACAACATGAACGTCCCCGGAAGGAGCGCGATGTAGTGGTTGCGTCCTTTGATATAGAGATACATCGCCCCGACGAAGAGCGCGATGACCGCCGTCGTCTGGTTCGCCCAGTTGAAGTACTGCCAGAGCATCTGGAAGTCCATGTTCGTGAGCACGTAGGAGACCCCGAAGAGTGGGAGCGCGATCCAAAGGCGTGACGAGAACTTCTTCTGTGCGATCGATAAGTAGTCGGCGATGATCATCCGGGCGCTACGGAACGCCGTGTCGCCTGACGTGATCGGCAGGACGATGACCCCGAGGATCGCGAGCGTCCCGCCGATACTGCCGAGCATGAGCGTCGCCACCTCCTGGACGACGAGCGCCGGCGTCCCTGAGTTGATGAGCCCGAGCAATTCGCCCGGCTCGAAGATGGCCATCGCCGCCCCGGCCCAGACCATCGCGATGACCGCCTCGGCGATCATCATGCCGTAGAAGATGGAGCGGCCGTTGCTCTCGTTCATCGTCGTCCGTGAGATGATCGGCGACTGTGTCGCGTGGAAACCGGAGAGCGCCCCGCACGAGATCGTGAAGAACAGGAGCGGCCAGACCGGCAGACCGTCCGGGTGCATGTTCGTCAACGTCATCTCCGGGACTTGGTACCCTTGCGCGAACAGGCTGACCGCGACCCCGATGGCACTGATGACGAGTAATGCCCCGAAGAACGGGTAGATGCGCCCGATGATCTTATCGACCGGGAGAAGCGTCGCCAAGATATAGTAGGCGAACACGCCGAAGATGACGAACATGAGCGTCGTTGCATTCCCGTCGAACAAGTTGTTGATCATGTTGCTCGGCGACGTGACGAACACCGTTCCGACGAGTAAGAGAAGTAAAAGTGCGAACCCGTTGACGACATGACGGAGCGAGCGCCCGAGAAACTTCTCCGCGAGCTGCGGCAAGTGTGCCCCGTTGTTCCGCAGGGAGATCATCCCGGTCAAATAGTCATGAACCGCCCCGGCAAAAATCGACCCGAACACGATCCAAAGGAAGGCGACCGGTCCATAGAGCGCCCCCATGATCGGCCCGAAAATCGGTCCGACGCCGGCGATGTTGAGCAGCTGGATCATCGAGTTCCGTTTCTTGCCCATCGGCACGTAGTCGATGCCGTCCTGGGAAGCGTAGGCGGGCGTCGTCCGCTCCTCCTTGATGCCGAACGTCTTCTCGACGTAGCGACCGTATACGAGATAACCAAGTAATAATATTCCTAAAGCAATGAAAAATGTAATCATGTAGGATGCCTCCATTAAAGAATAAATTGATTTATTGTGAAAAATATCACATAAACAATATAGCAAGAGTTTTTCCCTTTGAATAGATAGATTGTTCATTTTTTCACATGTTTATTTATCTGTTCATTATTTGGACAAACCTCATGGTTGAGCCATTTTCATGAAAGCGTTCTCGGAATTGCATGAAGGGTTGCATTTGCGGGAATAAAGATGGCAGGACAAAGAAAGGGTGACAAATCATGAAACAACGTGGATACTTATCGATTCCGGTCGCTGTTGTGTTCGCTGTCGTCTTCGGTCTTACACTCGACAACTGGTGGCTCGGCATTGGGATTGGCATCGCCATGTTCTTCGCGTTTCGAGGTACGAAGAAAAAAGCGTGAAGACCATATGATTTTTGCACATCTTACGATTGACATTATTTTGCAGACTGCTACGGTTAACGTATAGTCTATGAAAAAGGTCGTGAAAGAATGACGCTCACTGTTCTATTGCTCAATGCCTGTGTCGCATTCACCGGGTTTTATGTGATTTCAAAAATTTATCACTCTTCTCTATTTAATTCTCAGCGTCTCCGTGGCTTCATCATCGGTTTGATGGCAGGTGCGCTAGGTCTTTTTTTAATGTATAACGCTGTTAAAGCCAATGACACAGTTCGTGTAGATTTACGTCACCTACCACTCGTATTACTCGCTTTTTATGGAGCTCGGTCTCCATTGTTGATTGCCACACTTGTTATCGCGAGTACGCGTTTCTTGTTTGGAGTGACCGAGCAGGCTGTGATTGCCTTTATCGCGACGTTCATCGTCAGCATCGGCATGCTTTGGATTCACCGACTTTTGTTAGAACGCCTCTTCCTGCAAAGTATCTTCTTAAATATATGGGCGCTCTTTATCATCTCCATCACCATATTCATCAATATGGGATGGGGTCCTGCTTTTGTCTCCCTCGTTTTGACCATTTGGATGGTCGGCATGCTCGTCGGGCTGCTCTCGAGTACGCTCACGATTGATTTAGAGAAGACGACTCGACGCGCGCTCGAGTATAAGCAATCTTCCGAAAGAGACCACTTGACCGGATTGTTCAATCGTCGAGTCTGGGATCGTTATACCGCCACACTTGGAGAAGAAGATCGTACCTACAACGTCCTCGCTCTCGACATCGATCATTTCAAACAAGTGAACGATACATATGGTCACGGTAATGGTGATCTCGTCTTGCAACAGTTTGCTGACATCCTTAAGGTGGAGACACGTGCCCACGATACGGTCGCTCGCATCGGCGGAGAAGAATTCGTCATCTTGATGTACGACTTGACCCCAAAAAAAGTGGAAAAAGTGGCTAATCGCATTCGGGAACGAATTGCCACTGAAGTATTTTATTTAAATAACTTTCCTCCGATTCAAATCACTACATCTGTAGGTGTCGCCCATGGTACCGCCCTTTCCATCAAGCGTATGGTCGACCTTGCGGATTCAGCGCTCTATCAAGCGAAGAACGAAGGACGCAATCAAGTCGTCGTCTCGACTTATAACACCAGAACCAATCATGACATGAATGAACCCAGCTCCCTCTATTGAAGGAGCTGGGTTTTCGTTTGCTTATTTCACGAACCGTTCGACTTCATCCGTCATGATGGCTGAAACCGGAAACGGAGGTAGGTCCTTCACGTTGTTGATTGTGTAGAGACGTGCCTCAAGTGACGTGCGCCTCATGTCTTCCCATGCAGTTGAACCGATAAATTCAACCTGAGCGTGAATCGCTTCGGCCCGAATCGTCTCAGCAAAAGAGACGATGTCCGACTCGCCCGTGAGCGTCAAGACCGCAAGACGTGCGTGCGGCGCCACATCCCGCATTCGGACGAGCGTCTCCCGATTGAATGAGGAGAAGACAACTCGATTAGTCAGCTGAAACTCGTTGACGGCGAGCCAAGCGAGGCGTTCGATGCCCGGATAGTCTAGTCGATCCGTCTTCAGTTCAATGTTCAGCGTGACATCACTCTGTTCAATCAACCCGAGCACTTCTTCGAGCGTCGGAATACGCTCAAACCCGTCAATCTTCAAATAACGTAGTTCTTGTAGTGTCATGTCTTTCACCCATCCGGTCCCGTCTGTCGTCCGGTCGACGGTCTCATCATGAATGACGACGAGACGACCGTCCTTTGATAACTGTACGTCCAGCTCGATTCCGTCCACGTACGGGAGAGACGCCTCGAACGCCGACAGTGTATTTTCCGGGTAATTGGCGCTATAGCCACGATGTGCGTAAATCAACATCTCATTGCCCCAAGGTGGAAGTCGTCTCGTCAGCCGCACGCTTCAATGCCTCTTCGACCGACACACCTTGATACAAACTTTCCATCGCGTTGACGACGCTTTGACGTGATTGCGGGAATGTCGAGATGAGCGCACCTTGTGTCGCCGGTGACGCCTTCGTCTCACTGAGTTGGTCGACCGTCACTTTGAGCTGTGGATATTTCGCCCACATCTCTTTCACGACTGGTTCGTTGTACGCTTCAGGATTGATGGCGAAGTATCCTGTATCGACATGCCACTGCGCTTGTGCTTCCGTTGATGACACATGCTTCATGAACTCCCATGCACCTTCTTTCGTTTCGTCAGCAATCCCGTCACCCATCCAGAGTGAAGCCCCTCCAATGACGACACCTTGACGATCTGCTTCATTCGGTACTGGTAAATACGATGCGCCGATTTCAAAGTCTACGTTGTCCGCAACGGTCCGGATTCCTGCTGACGAATCAAGATACATGGCGACTTTTCCAGATTGGAATGCCGCACGCATATCGTCCCAGTTCTGACCGACGTTTAGGAACGTCTCCTCATCGTACATCTCTTTGATGAGGTTGAACGCATTCTGACCTTCTTCCCCATCGAACACCGCCTTCGTCGGCTCATCGCTTCGTCCGTTATCGTTGTCGACGTACAGCCCACCTTGTGCAGCCACGAGCTGTTCAAAGAACCAACCATAGTTTAGCATCGTGAAGCCGGTCTGACCGTCCGTCGTCAACTTCTTCGCCGCCTCTTTCAACTCGTCATACGTCCGTGGCGCCTTCTCCGGGTCGAGCCCTGCTTTTTCAAACGCCTCCTTGCTATAGATGAGGACCGGTGTCGATGAGTTGAACGGCATTGAGTATTGTTTCCCATCAACTTGGTAATAACTCAAGATGTTCTCTTCCCATACGCTCGTGTCAAAGTCCTCTTTGTCGATGAACTCCTGAACGGGTGTGATTTTATTCGAGTCGATCATGTATTTCGTCCCGACCTCAAACGTCTGCATGATGGCAGGCGCGTCTTCCGAGCCGGCGACCGCATTGAACTTCGTCAGCGCTTCCTCGTACGTTCCTTGAAAGATTGGCTTCACTTCATAGTCGTCTTGCGAAGCATTGAACGCATCGACCTGACTGTTTAATGCTGTCTCCAAGTCACCGCTCATCGCGTGCCAAAAGACGACCTCTGTCTTTCCTTCTTCCGTCGTCGCCGCGACCGGCGCCGCTTCTTCACTTCCACATGCCCCGAGTAGTAACACTGAACTTGCCAACCCTGCGAATAATCCAAGCTTTTTCATTTGTCATGTCCCCCTATTATTTGATTGCGCCTTGCGTCAACCCTTCTTGCAAGTGCTTTTGTCCTGCGAATAACAATAAAAGTGTCGGAATGATAATCAAGATGACCGCCGCCATGACGACGCCCCAGTCCGAGGCGACCTCGTTCGACTGCATCTGCTTGATTCCGATTTGGACCGTCCTCGCCTGTTCCGTGTTCGTGACGAGAAGCGGCCATAAGTACATATTCCAAGTCGTTAAAAAGCTATACACTGACAATGTGACGAGCGGTGTCTTCGAGACCGGCAAGACGACATTCCAAAAGAAACGGAAGCGACTGATTCCAGCAATTTGGGACGCCTCGTACATCTCATACGGAATCGTTTTAAACTGTTGCCGAAGTAAGAACGTCCCGAATGCGAGTGCGAAGAACGGCACAGACAGTCCCCAGACGCTATTCAGCCAGCCGAGCGACTGGATTGTCAAAAAGTTTGGCAACATCGTCGCTTCCCACGGCACCATCATCGTCGCCAGGAAGAGCATGAAGATGAGCCCTTTTCCTTTAAAGTCGATGAAAACAAAGGCGAACGCCGCTAGACTCGACAAGACGACCTGTCCGACCATCACGAGGAGCGCGACGATCAAACTGTTGAGCAGGTATGTCATCATCGGGATGCGCTCGAACGCGGCCACATAGTTTTCAAATGAAGGCTCACGTGGAAGCAGATTTCCTTGAAGCACTTCCTTTCCGTCCATCAGACTGATGGAGAATGCGTACCCGATTGGAAACAGCATGACGGCCGCACTCAAGATGAGTAAGACATATACGCCTACATTCCGTAATCTCATTGGTAATGCACCTTCCTCTCGACCAGTTTGAACTGGAGCCATGTCAACAGAAGGACGGCAATAAACAAGAGCACGGCCTGGGCACTGGCACTCCCAACGTTGTAGTTGATGAACGCATCTTTATAGATAGCATAGACGATGACGTTCGTCGCATTCGTCGGTCCGCCTTTCGTCAACAAATCAATCTGCCCGAACGTCTGGAAGGCGTTGATGAGTGAGATGATGCCGACGAAGAAGAGTGTCGGCGACAACATTGGGATCGTGATGGCGCGAAGTTGTGTCCAATAGCTCGTCCCGGCAATGTCCGCACTCTCATACAAAGTCCGGTCGATGTTTTGCAGACCACCGAGCAGAATCAAGAAGGTGAAGCCGATATTCATCCAGACGGTCGCGAGCGACACGGAAAGGAGCGCATATTGTGGATCGAGGAGCCACTGGACGCCACTTGCCCCCACTGCCTCGAGAAACCGGTTGAAGATACCGATCGACGGATTATACATGAACATCCAAATGACCGATGACGCCGCGACGCTCATCCCCATCGTCGCCGAGAACGCTGTCCGAAAGATGCCAATCCCTTTCAGTTTCTCATTGGCGAGGAGTGCGAGACCGAGCGCAACGAGAATCGTGAGCGGGACCGTCAAGAGAACGAATCCAACCGTCGCCTGAATGCTTTGCCAAAATGCCGCACTTGTGAACAGATTGCTGTAGTGCCCCACTCCGACAAATTCGAGTGGTGTCCCTTGTGTGTCGGTCCGGAAAAAGCTTAAATAGATTGTTCGCAACAGCGGATAGACGAGAAAGACACCGAACAAGACAATGGACGGAGACAAGTACAACAATCCGCTCGCTGCGTCAGATAGCCGTGTCCGGACTTTCTCTCTCGGTAAGGCGACCGTCATTGGAACACCTCCAACGCCTCAAACAGTTTCGGTTGTCGTGGCTCAATGCGCTGCCCGTTCGTATCAAATAGCGACATCTGTTTCGGGTCCACATAACACGCCACTTTTTCTCCGACGGTGAGCGGCCATTGTCCTGGCCATTTCGCCAACCATTCATTACCACCGACATCGAAGGCGAGAATCGTCTCGGTCCCGAGTACTTCGATGTTTTTCAACTCTGCATAAAACGTCACGTATTCGTCTGCCGGTTTGATCTGTTCCGGACGTACGCCGAGCGTCGCCTCTGACATTTCTGTCAATGCGCTCGGATGGAACAGTCGTCCGTCTGATGCCATCCAGCCTTTTTCTTGTCGTGTTACGTCGACGAGATTCATCGGAGGTGACCCGATGAAGGAAGCGACGAACGTATTCGCCGGTTTATTGTATAAGTCGAGCGGCTTTCCGACTTGTTGTACTTCCCCTTCATTGAGAAGCATGATCCGGTCCGCCATCGTCATCGCCTCGACTTGGTCGTGGGTGACATAAATCATCGTCAGTCCGAGTTTTCGCTGTAACTGGCGAATCTCTGAACGCATCTTCGCCCGTAGTTTCGCATCCAAATTCGAGAGCGGCTCATCCATCAGGCAAATCGGTGCCTCCGTCACGATTGCTCGTGCCAACGCGACCCGTTGCCTCTGACCACCTGAGAGCTCGCGCGGCTTCCGTTTCATATAATCGGTGAGCCCGAGTGTCTCCGCCGCCTGTAGGCAACGCTCTCGCTGCTCGA
Source organism: Exiguobacterium sp. s101 (assembly GCF_018617835.1). Lineage (NCBI taxonomy): Bacteria > Bacillati > Bacillota > Bacilli > Caryophanales > Exiguobacterium > Exiguobacterium sp. s101. Next base: position 173,217 of record NZ_JACSKX010000002.1, read on the forward strand.
GTTTCGTCAGTCCTTTCGTATGTAGACCGAACGTGATATTTTTCTCAACTGTCATATGTGGGTAAAGGGCATAGTTTTGGAACACCATCGACAAGTGACGCTCACTCGGCTTCATCCCGTTTGCTGCCACTCCGTCGATGCGAAGTGTGCCGCTTGTGATCGATTCGAGCCCGGCTATCATCCGAAGCATCGTACTCTTCCCGCAGCCGGATGGACCGACGAGTGCGAAGAACTCTCCTGCTTCAATCGTCACGTCAATCCCTCGAATGACTTCCGTCTCCCCGAATGATTTCGCCAGTTGTTGTAGTTGTATCGATTTCATGCTAATTCCTCCTTCTGACTTTGTACGTGCCAAAGTCGTTCATCCCCGGTCGATACGGCGAATGCCCCATGATCGAGGGCGCGATGCACGTCAATCGGTTGACGAATCATGCCACCTGTCACAATCGGAAAAGAGACGTCCCGGGAAATCTTCTCGACGACGCTCGGAATCAGACCAGGCATGAGTTCAATCGCATCCGGTTGTTGCGCCTCGGCGAGCTTGAGCCCGCTCGTGATCGCGTCCGAGTCGACGAGAAAGAGTCGTTGTACCGTCAAGAGCCCCGCTCGCTTCGCATGCTGGAGCACGGATGCTTTCGTCGTGACAATCCCATCGGCGCCGACACGTTTGGCGAGGTAATCAATCCCGTCCCGGTCGAGGCTGATGCCATTGATTCGCTCAGCGTGGAGGAAGACCGTTCGATTCTCTCGCTTTAAGTGCGCCACATAGCGGTCGAGCGTGCTGAGCGTTCCCATCATGAGAAACGTCGTCGTCACATCTGTCCGTAAAAACGCCTCGATTTGTTTTGGACTTTTGATGGAGGCAATCATCCGTTCTTGTCCGATTCGTGCAATCGCTTCATTCACTTGAATCATCCTTTCTTGAAAAAAGGACCAACAGAAACGACACGTCATCGACGTACGGGCTTCTGTTGGTCTCTCAAAGGTTCTACCGGTAACTATTCACTTGGAGTGAGGGGGTCTCACAGCTCCTATCGTAGCGGACGATTGTAAAGACACGATAAAGAAATTGCAAAGTTTCATGAAGAGAACGTAAAAAAACCGATTCACGGGGAATCGGTCAACGTCTGTTCGGCTTTCGCTAAGATATCAGATTTCACATCATCATCCCGTCCTTGCCAATTGCGGACCATCATCTTCATCCGCTGGTTTTTCGAGAATCGTTCCTCGTGACGATCGATGAACCGCCAATAGAGGGCGTTGAACGGACAGGCGTCGTCTTCTGTCGTATGTTTCGGGTTGTATGCGCAATCCCGACAGTAGTCACTCATCCGATCGATATATTTTCCGGAAGCGACATACGGTTTTGTGGCGAGCTTTCCACCGTCCGCATGAAGGGCCATCCCAAGAACGTTCGGTAAGACGACCCAGTCATAGGCATCGATGTACATCTCGTTGAACCAGTCGCTCGTCTGTTGCGGTGAAATTTCGAACAATGTCGCATAGTTTCCGAGCACCATCAGTCGCTGGATATGATGATTGTGGGCATGCGCGACGACCGGTTTCAAACTTTGATGCAGACAGTTCAAATCCGTCTTCCCATCCCAGAAGAAGGACGGTAAGTCGCGTTCATGCTTGAACGTGTTCACGTCTTCATAACCGGGCATGACAGCGAGATAGACGGCGCGCATATATTCCCGCCAACCGAGGATTTGCCGAACGAATCCTTCAATCGACGATAGCGGTGCATCCGCCTGACATGCCGCATCAACGACTTCTCGCGGTGTCAGTAGACCGATATTGATGGCAGCCGACAACAGACTGTGCGACATCTCCGGTTCATCCGTCATCATCGCATCTTGATACGGACCGAACGTCTCAAGTCGTTCTTCCACGAACCGATTCAGTGCCCGTCTCGCCTCGGTATGTGTGACCGGCCAATGGAACGGGGTCACCTCCCCCGGATGTTCCGAGAACGTCGACTCGACTTTTTCGATAACGTCTTTCGTGATTGAATCCGGACGAAAATGAATGGCCGATGGAAACGATAGGTCTTTTTTCGGTGGTTTTCGGTTATCCGCATCGAATGACCATTTTCCACCTTGAGGCTTTCCATCTTCAAGCAAGACATCGAATCGCTTCCGCATGTGGCGATAAAAACGGTCCATCCGCCACGGCTCATTCCCGAGCGTCTCGGTCGCTTCCTCTTTTGATAAGTAGAAGAGCGGGACATCCGTATGTTCGACCAGTTTATGCTTCTTCCCGAATTGTTTCAGTTTTTTTGCCATCGGTTCGTCCGTGACGGCGGTGACATGAATTTCGTCCGGATTGTACTGTTTCACATGGTTGTCCCATGCCTCTTGGAACGAATCCGCCTCGTGATAATCCACGGTATATCCTTTGTCGCGCAATTCTTCCGCAAAGTGTCGCATCGCAGAGAAGATGAGGACGAGCTTTTGTTTATGGTACTGACGCCACGTCGCGCGTGATGTCGCCTCAATCATGACGATGACATCATCTTCTTTTATATCCTTCAACATCGCAAGCTCGTGCGAGAGTTGGTTGCCGAGTATCCAAAATGAACTCATGTTGTTGACTCCTTTACCTTATCAATATGCTACAATCGAGCTACTTTCAAAGTGAGGTGACAGTATGCTCCCACAAGTGTTCAAAAACTGGGTGGACAGTCAGTATGAAAATCCACGCGGCCCTGTCGGAAAATATATCGGGGAAAAGATGGTGCGCCAACACCGAATTGAAGTCAAATGGACGATTGAACAGTTACATATTCAATCCGGTACATCGATTTTAGAGCTCGGGTGCGGGGCTGGTGATGCGATGGCGACCATCCTTCAACGACATCCTGACGTACATGTCATGGGTCTCGACCGTTCGAAGACGATTCTCGATTCCGCACGACAGCGTAATCATGCTTCGATGCAAACAAAACGGGCCAATTTGATTCAAGGAGATTTGCATCAATTTGAGGTGATGGACGCATCCATCGATCACGTGTTCAGCGTTCACACACTATATTTCTGGAGAGATGTCACGACCGTTCTGTCTGAAATCGAGCGCGTCTTGAAACCGAATGGCGCATTTGTCATCACCTACTGTGACGGGAAAGGTGATGCCGAATGGAACGACATCTCCAAGATGATTCGGCATCAATTCATCCCCGCGGCGGTGAGTCTCGGATTCAAGAACGTATCGGTACAACGTGGACCGGACTCCCGTGACTATCATACGGTCGCCGTAATCGGGCAAAAACCGATGCTCTAATCAGTACCCGTTTTTCATTCGATTTCTTCACGACAATCGGTTCCTTGTTGCTGAATGCAAAAAAAGGCTAAACCAATGACAATCCATCGGTTTAGCCTATTGGTGTTATTGATCAAAATGATATGTGTTCTTCCCGCTCGATTTAGATTGGTATAGTGCAACGTCCGCCACTTTCAACAATCGGCTGAGATCCGCCTGTTCGTCGGAATCATATTGAGCGATGCCGATGCTCGCTGACAACGGGAGATGGTCGTCCCATTCTTTCAATACAGACAAGATCTGTTCAGCATACCCGATGACAGTCTCTTTTGATAACGCGTGTGCGATTTTAACTAGAAATTCATCCCCGCCTAAGCGATACACTTTTGAATCAGGAATCGGCTCTATCAAACGTCTCAGGCGAAGCGCCACTTCTTTCAAGACAAGGTTTCCCTCATCATGACCGAATGTATCATTCACACACTTGAACCCATCTAAATCAATCAAGAACAGTGCCCCACCTAGATTCGGATTCGTCTCAAAATAGTTATACAAGTAATGTCTGTTATAAAGATCCGTCAATTCGTCCCGTGAGGCACGACGTTCGAGTTCTAAATAGTAACTGAACATCCGAACCACTGCTAACTCAATCGCTAGTTTATCGAAATTCCGATACATTTGAAACTCATATGAGTGCATATGGCACCTCCACGCTAAAAATCATCCACACTCATTATATCGAACAGTTTGGTCTTTCCCTGTACCGATATATAAAAAATACCTCACGACGTCCATCGCGTCGTGAGGTATTGAATAGCGTCCTGATTGATTCATTCTTACAGAATTTCCGAGCGGGAAAGCCCACTCCTTTAGGGGTGGGATGAAAGCTCGGCAGGATGCGGAGTGTCAGTAAAGAATCCGAAGGTTTTGGCGCTTTAAGTATCTGGAAATCTTCTTGTTGCAGTTTGTTGGTTAAACTGACACAATATTAATATGGAAACCAACTATAGAAGAACTCATACTACTGTTTCTCTAATCAATTATCACTTCGTTTTCTGTCCTCGATACAGAAGAAAGATATTCCTTCGTAACGATGTAGAAATACGTTTCAAAGGTTTGATGTCCGAAATATGCGAAGAACTGAATATCAAAATTATAGCCTTGGAATGCGATAAAGATCATACGCATATGTTCCTTAACGCCCCTCCAACACTGAGTCCTGCTGACATCATGGCAAAAATAAAGGGAGTAACATCTAAAAAGTTAAGAGAGGAATTTCCTCATCTTCAACATTTGCCAAGTCTCTGGACACGATCCTATTTCGTCTCCACCGCTGGAAACGTATCGAGCGAAACGATTAAACGTTATGTTGAACAACAAAAAACAAGGGGGTGACACCGTGTCTCAGACGCTGACAGTTAACATTAAACTGAAGCCGACAAAAGAACAGGAAGTTGTTTTAAAAAGCATGGCAAAAACATATATCGAGACGGTCAATCAACTTATCTCCGATATGGTGGATGCTAAAGCGATGCTCAAATTGACAAGTAAAAGTGTTTGCGCTCATCTGCCTAGTGCCGTCAAGAACCAGGTCATCAAAGATGCCCAGAGTGTATTCCGGAAAGTGAAGAAGTCGAAATACAAGGTCGTCCCTGTCCTGAAGAAACCTTATTGCACATGGAACAACCAGAACTATTCGTTCGATTTTGAGTCCATTTTTCTTCCAATCATGGTAGACGGGAAGGTCAAAAGGACAGAGATCCGTGCCGAGATGGTCGATCGAGACAATCGTAACTTCTCCCTTCTGAATAACAAGCTGGGTACGCTTCGTATCACGAAGAAGTCAAATAAATGGATGGCTCAAATCGCCGTCACAATCCCCACGACGGAGAAGACCGGTACGAAGGTTCTTGGTGTCGACCTCGGTCTAAAAGTCCCGGCGGTCGCATCGACCGATTGCGACAAGGTGAGGTTCTTTGGGAACGGTCGCGAGAACAAGTTCATGAAACGAAAGTTCCGGGCGAGACGAAAAGAGCTCGGTCAAAAGAAGAAGCTGAACGCGATCAAGAAACTGGACAACAAGGAACAGCGTTGGATGAAAGACAAGGATCACAAGGTGAGCCGTGAGATCGTCGACTTCGCAAAAGAGAACAACATTTCTGTCATTCGCCTAGAGAAGCTAGCGAACATCCGACAGACGGCAAGAACAAGCCGTAAACACAATAAGAATCTGCATACATGGTCGTTCTATCGCTTGGCATTATTTATCGAGTATAAGGCGAAACTAGAAGGGATCAAGGTCGAGCATGTCGACCCGGCACACACATCTCAGACATGTCCCTCTTGTGGCGAACGAAACAAGGCGAAAGACCGTACCTATTCGTGTTCTTGCGGATTTAATAAACATCGAGATGTAGTTGGTGCGATGAATATCCGATACGCACCTGTGGTTGATGGTAAAAGTCAATCAGCCTGAGAATCTATATGATCTGTCTCAGGAGGGGTGATGACACACCCTCATCTGGAGGTTTGAGCAAAACAGAAATGGACTGCGCTCGCACAAGCACTTCAGAATCCCACTCATCCCGAAGGGTGAGCTTGCGGCTTTAGCCGTGGGAGTGTCAAAGCGGACTCTTCAAACTGGAAGCGAGTGCCTCATCAAACCGTGCGGTAATTTGATGCGGGCGAGTAATCGCTCCACCTACGACGACAGCATATGTTCCTAAATTCATACAACGCTTCGCCATCTCAGGTGTCAAAATATTTCCTTCTGCGATAACCGGTCGAGACACGTGGTCTAACACATCTTTTAGAAACTTGAAATCATCATGGTAGAGGAGAGATCCGTTTGTCTCTTTTGTATATCCATGTAGCGTTGTCGAAATATAGTCAAAACCAAGACGATCCGCTTCGATACAATCGTTGAGTGTTGCACAATCCGCCATGATTGCCTGTTTCGGATAAATCGAACGAATGGCATGCACCAACTCTTGAAGCGTCACCCCGTTCGGTCGGAGGCGTTGTGTCGCATCGAGGGCGATTACGTCCACGCCGACTTCAATCAACTCTTCGACCTCTTTCATCGTTGCCGTGATAAAAATGTCACTGTCTTCATAGTCACGTTTGACGATGCCGATAATCGGAACAGCGACCTGTTTTTTAATTTCTTGAATATCTTTCGCTGAATTGGCCCGAATTCCTTTGGCGCCACCTTGAACGGCCGCGATGGCCATCCGTCCCATAATGAACTCACTATGAAGCGGTTCATCTTCTAAAGCCTGGCACGAAACAATCAATCCAGTCGGTAATGTTGTCATACTGATTATTCACTTCTTTCTTTTAAACGATCAAGCGCTTTAAGCGTTCGCATATAGTGCGCTTTTAATGCTTCATTCGTCTCCATCAATGTTTTCGTCACCGCATCTGCCGTAAAGAGAAGCGGGAGTTGGGTATTAATCAAGAATGCCTCTCCTGATGCACCGGCGGTCAACAAACGATAGTCGGCAAGCTCGGCAAGTGGCGAATGCTGATATCCGACGAACGCGACTGTCGTACAGCCCGATTCTTTTGCGAGTTGAACGGCTTGGACGACTTCTCGACTTTCTCCACTGTTTGAGAAAGCAATGACCAAATCTTCTGCAGTGACAATCGACGCGTCCATGACCATGCTATGACTATCAAAAGCCGTAGTTGCCAACAGTCCCATCCGTCTCAACCTGTATTCCATCTCTTGAGCAACCAGTCCAGCGTTGCCCAATCCATACAAATGGATGGAACGGCTCGAAGTAAATTCCTTACAAATAGCGAGCAACTCGTCTTGATCAATCAAATGAGCGGTTGTCTGAATCAATTCAATATATGATCGCTGCATCGGTTCGAGCGAAGTTGTTTGGGGCAAATTCGTTTCCGTCAACGTCTTTTGCATCATGAGCTTCAGTGAACTATAACTTCCCACTCCGATTTTTTTGCAAAACCGCGTGATGGTTCCTGGAGAAGTCGTAATCGCATTTGCTAAATCGGTAATGTTCATTTCGATTGCCTCATTCATGTTTGCCATGAGATAATCCGCAATCTTTTTCTCACTGTCTGTCATTTCTGAATACACGTGCTTCATTTGCTCCCACACGGTTCTTCCCTCCAACACATTTGTTATTCGCCCCGGCCTAACGCCTCTTGGACTTCATTCTTAATAATTGTAACAGAAGGACCGTAGATTACCTGAATCCCATTCCCTTTTTGAACCACCCCGTGCGCGCCTGTCTCTTTCAACAAGTCTTCACGGACATGTTGATTGTCGTTAACGGTAACGCGGAGGCGTGTCGCGCAGCAATCGACCGTCTCAATATTATCATCGCCACCTAGTGCCGCAATAATGGCTGTTGTACGACCTGATGCTGCGATGTCTGCCGTCTTCGCTACCTCATCCGAGCGTCCTGGTGTCATGAAGTTGAACTTCGTGATTAGGAAGCGGAACGTAACGTAGTAGAGCAAGAACCAGAAGGCACCGATGACCGGTACGAGCATCCAGTTCGTCTTGTCATTCCCTTGTAAAACCCCGAATAAAATAAAGTCGATGAATCCTCCGGAAAACGTTTGACCAATTGTAATCTCAAAGATGTGAGCCATCATAAAGGCAAGTCCATCAAAGATGGCATGGACCAAATAGAGGACTGGTGCCACGAATAAGAACGCAAATTCGAGGGGTTCCGTGATTCCCGTCAAGAACGATGTGAGTGCGGCAGAAAACAAGAGACCGAATACGACTTTCTTTTGCTCTGGTTTGGCACAGTGATACATCGCAAGCGCTGCACCGAGAAGACCAAACATCATCGTGATGAATCGTCCAGACATGAAACGCGCTGTCCCCTCATAGAACTGTGTCGTATTTGGATCAGCCAATTGTGCGAAGAAAATCTTTTGTGTTCCTTCAATCAATGTACCGTCGATGACCATTGAGCCCCCGAGTCCAGTAGTCCAAAACGGAATGTAGAAAATATGGTGCAACCCGAATGGCCCAAGCATCCTTAGGACGAACCCATAGATGAACGTTCCAATATAACCTGTTTTCTCAACGATACCACCTAGTGAGAAAATCCCATTCTGTACCGTCGGCCAAATGAAATAGAGTCCAATCCCAACACCAATCGCCACGAATGATGTAATAATCGGCACAAAGCGTGATCCGCTGAAGAAACCGAGAAACTGTGGAAGTACTTGCTTGTTATAGCGGTTATGCAAGAGTGCCGTGACAATCCCAATCAATATCCCGCCAAACACACCGGTTTCGAGTGTTTGGATTCCAAGTGCCATTCCTTGACCGGCACTTGCTAAGTTCGTTTCCATCAACTCTCCTGTAATCTGAAGCATAGCGTTGATGGTCGCATTCATAATCAAATAACCAAGCATTGCCGCCAAACCGGCCGTTCCTTTATCAGACTTCGCAAGTCCAACAGCGACACCGATAGCAAATAATACAGCCAAGTTCGCAAATACAATCGAACCTGCGGCTGCCATAATCGTGAACAGATGTTGCAACCAGTCGATGTCAAGAAACGGATATGCTTGTACCGTATTTGGGTTAGACAATGCGCCCCCAATCCCTAACAATAGTCCTGCTGCCGGTAAGACAGCAATCGGCAACATGAACGATTTCCCGAATTGTTGCGCTCGTTCAAAGAGACGTGACATGAATAATTCCTCCTTAAAATCATTTTCACCTGAATCATAATATGAAAAATATTTTAATGCAAGCGTTTACGGTAAAAAAGATTTTAAAAAAGAGTGACCACTTTGGGCCACTCAAGATTATCCCCGACTCTTCCGCGTCAACGTCAATCCACCAAATCCACTAATCACGGCGATGTAAAATCCTAAATCGTAAAACCAGCCTGTGTTATTCACTTCATAAACACGGTACGTATCATTGAATAGCCCTAAGATAAGTGAGATCGGTGCAATCCATCCATGCCAAATGCCCCAGAAAAAACCTGCCGGGTCTGTCGTGTACGTTCCATCACCCGGTACACAGCCTCCAAGCAATGTGACGAGCGTCAACATAATGAGTATGATACCAAATCGTTTCATCGTTTATCCCTCCTGTTATGTGTATTCCCGTTTCTCGAAAAAAAGCACTGACAAACGTCAGCGCCAAAGTTGAACCGTGTTCGCAAACTCAATATCGGTCGAGAGTTCACCGTCCAGCGCAAGAATATCGAAGTCTTCCCCGTCGAGCCACTTTTGGAAGTCGAAGATGACCGGGTCGCGGTCCCCGCCGAGCGCAAACCATGTTTCGAGTGTTTCCGGGAAATAGGCAGCCGTGTGAATCGTCCCGGCCCAACTTTTATAAAGTTCAGAGAAGACTCCTTTATCGGAGTCGTTCATGAGACGAAATGCGCTTTCCGCATCTTGAATCAAGTGCTGCACCACTTTAATTTCCATCATGCGACGCGTGGAATCATCAAGGTGGTAGCGATTCTCATGTTGCAATAGTTCGAAATGATTCGTGCAGATATTTGATTCGCGGACTTGAATGTCACGAGGCGTCGCCTCAATCACACGTGTTTTCGACGACTTGTCATGAACGACGTACGTAAATGAGCCGCGATGCGGAATCTCTTTTAATAAGTCGACCGCTTCTTCCACCGTCGCGCATGTTTCGAGAATGATGCGTCCGATCATCTGACAGACGAAGCCGTCTCCAGGTCGACGACGATTGATAAAGTTATAGCCCATGGCGAGTCCTTTTTCATTCATCCCGTCCATCCGACCCGTAATGCGAGAGACCGGTCCGATGACTGAATATCCATCATCGGGCTGAAAGACGTTGTAACGTCCGTCATACGTCATTGGATGGTAGTCGTAATTGCGGACGAGAAAGTTATCTCCCGTCAGAATCGAACATCCGCTGATTGGATTATTGACGCGGAAATGCCCGAAATGAAGCAGTGTATCATTGAGTGATAATTTTAGCTCATCTTGGAGGCCAATCAACTCTTCCCAAATCTTTGGAGCGAACTCCTCAAAAGCAGCCCTCGCCTCTGTGGCATCAATCTCAAATCGGGGGACACGTAGTTTCCATTGATCCGTCCGATTCTCGAGCAATTGACTTCGCTTTATATATTTACCTTGAAATCGACCGAAATCATAATGACTTCCACGAAATTGTGTCAGTTCACTAGAGAATTGTTGCATAAAAAAACCTCCCTTGCGCCCATTATAGCGGACACGCGAGAGGTCTGTCTGAAGTGAGACTGTTTTACAACTTGAAATGCTGCCTCTACTCTTTCATACGTCAGCGCTGTGGTCGACGTCCCGATGTCCGCTGCATCTGCCGAATTCAAGCCATCCACGATGATTTGAACGTCTTCATCCTCAGTGGCAATCGTATACACATACATAGCTCCGATTTGTTGGCGATATGTATCTAGATATTCACGAAACTGTTCATATTGTTCATTTTTTGACGGATTCCCCAAAAAAGGATGTATATTCATCTGCATCGAACTCCTCATTAATTCGTTCGCCGTCTTCAATCATCGTCGCATGAAGCGTGCTGAGTACGGAATGTTTCGTACTAAAATACTGAACGACCCCGAACGTGACGATGAGCAACGTGACGAAGACTAACATCGTTGCTAAAATGCGTGTCTGTTAGGATTGTGATTTCTATTTCATCTCGATCTCATCCATTCTGTCCTTACTCTTTGTATCGGATAGAACGCATCAATCTCCACAAAGAAACAGACGATTTTCAACAAAATCGTCTGTTTCTATTCAATATTTGTCGAATTGACAATTTCGAGCGGAATCGTAACTTCTGATTCGCCTTCCTCTACGAGATGGAAGAGCGGAAGTGTTTCCGATACGAAAAGTTCAGGGTCTACGTCTGTCTGATATTCATACTTTCGAATGTCTTCTTCCCGTTCTGCAATCAATTCACCAAACGGAATCGCAATCCGTTCTCCATCGACCTCATAACTCATGACAGTCGTCGGGTCGAGGCGACGATTTTCAAGCATCCGAATCGTAAAGAGCATCGTTGTACTATTCGTACGTTCGAGCGAAACGGCAATCGCATCGGATTGTCCGGCACGCTTCTCAATCATCGTCTCATCCACATTTTGTTCATAGACGACATTTTCTTCTTTCGACTCTTCCGTCTGTAGTTGCTGACAGCCCACAATCGTCATTAAGCCAACTAGTAACACAATTACTAAAGCACGCATCCCATTTCTCCTTACTTCAAGGCGAAAGTGAGTTCTGCTTCACAAGCAACTTCTCCATCTACCGTAGCCACGGCACGTCCTTTACCGATTGGGCCACGTATTTTCATGATTTCCACCTCAAGACGCAGCTGATCGCCCGGAACGACTTGACGTTTGAAACGACAGTTGTCAATCCCTGCAAAAAAGGCGAGCTTGCCTCGATTTGATTCGTCTTTCAACATCGCGAAAGCACCGACCTGTGCGAGTGCCTCAACAATCAAGACGCCTGGCATGACGTTATAGTCTGGGAAATGCCCGTTAAAGAACTCTTCGTTCGCCGTGACATTTTTTAATCCGACAGCACGCTTCTTTTCCTCGACTTCTAAAATTCGATCAATTAACAGAAACGGGTATCTGTGTGGAATTACTTCTTTGATTTGCTCAACTGTATACATCCATCCACCGCCTTTAAGAGGTTAGCCAAAAGTCGGTGATATGGCGCCATGTTTCGATGTCAAATACATCTTTCCAATCGCCTCCGCCAATGACGCTATATCCAATGATCGCTCCGAGTGCGAGCATCGCGATTGCCAGCACTAAAACAACGAGTACACGCAGTAAGATCGGGAATCGACGATGATTCGACAATCGTGATCGCTTTTTCTGCTCTGTCTCTTGTTCCGGTGAACCTTTTTGTTCTTCCGAACTCGTTTGTTCATCGTTCGCCACGTCCAACCATCCTTTCAGCTAAAATGATTATATCATATTAGTACCTGGTATTAAAATGCATAAATTGCTACCTTTTTAGTGTACCCTATGCACAAATGTCGAACAAGCATCCTTCCCTGACAGAAGGTGAACGATTATTTCCTTTTCTTAAAAATATGCTACGCTTATGCTATTCAATATTAGGAGGACTGTCTATGTGGAAAGAATTTAAAAAATTTGCGATGCGAGGAAATGTCATCGATTTGGCGATCGCTGTCGTATTAGGTGCAGCATTCACAGCCATCGTGAACTCGCTCGTCAACGATATTTTTATGCCGCTTCTCGGAATCATTATTGGAGGAATTGATTTTTCTAGTTTAAAAGTAAGCGTACTTGGCGTCGACGTCCTATACGGGAACTTCATTCAACAAATTGTATCTTTCGTCTTGATTGCCATCGCACTCTTCTTGATCGTAAAAGTCATCAACCGTCTGCAACGTGAGAAGGAAGTCGAAGAGGCCGCTGCCCCGATTCCTACGAAAGAAGAACAATTGTTGACAGAAATTCGTGATCTTTTGAAAGAACGTTCCCAGTGAACACGAAAGCGCCTTGACTATTGTCGAGGCACTTTTTCAATGACGTGACGTACACGTCGAACTGCATTTGTTAGCAGCGGGGCCGCTTCCCATATCGCTTCTTCTAACGTCATAACCCGTGACACGATCGGAAAAATCGCAACGATGCCGGATTCCACATGAGAGGTATAATCGGATTGTCCTGTGAAGACGAGTGTCGGTACCCCATACGTATGTGCGAGACGGGCCAATCCGTAAGGTGCCTTTCCTTCAAGACTTTGCGCATCAAACTTTCCTTCTCCTGTGATGAGCCAATCTGCCTCTTTCAACAGTTCTTCCATCTTAGACCACTTGACTATTTCTTCGATGCCTTTCATGTATGTTGCACCGAGCTGTAAGAACGCAAACCCGATGCCTCCAGCTGCCCCTCCTCCCTGCCATATTCTCATATCCTGTTCAAAACAATTCGCATAGCTTTCAAGGATTTCGTCATATCGGATTACTTCATCTGCTGCCAATCCTTTCTGAGGACCGAACACATGCGCTGCCCCGTTCTCTCCAATCAGCGGATTACGCACATCGGAGGCGATTCGCCACTCGACGTTGCGTACTCTCGGATCGACCCCTGACCAATCTATCGATGCTACCTCATGAATCTGATGCGGGATAGTAGATAACACTGACCCGAACGTATCAAAAAAGCGAACACCCAGCGCCTCAAGCAATCCTTTCCCACCATCAATCGTTCCGCTCCCGCCAAGCCCAACGGTGATCACGCTTGCTCCACAGTCTAGTGCTTGAACAATCTGATGTCCAACTCCAATTGAACTGTAGCGCCACGGGTCGACATGCGAGAGGAGTGTCAAACCTGTCGTTTCTGCCACTTCGATGACCGCATGTTTCGTCGACGGTTCGAAACCAAATCGAGCGGTACGTTCTACTCCATCCAGACATGTGACGACCTCTTCCACGACAGTCGCATCTTCGTGCGACTTGAACCAGGCATCAAGAAACCCCTCACCTCCGTCCGAAATCGGAATAGCGATCACTTCATGCCCATCGAGTGCATGCATGACGGCTTGATTGGCTTCCATACTCGAAAGTGAGCCTTTGAATGAGTCCATCGCAACCACGATTCGCATCTGTTGATCCTCCTGTTCTTTCAGTTATATAAAAACCGCTCCTCGGTATGAGAAGCGGTATGCGTTATGGACGCAATGCTGTGACAAGTCCCATCATTTGATCACTCATCGACATGGCCCGTGAGTTCATTTGATACGCACGTTGTGTAATGGTCATGTCGGTCATCTCTTTCGTCAAATCAACGTTCGATGACTCGAGTGTCCCTTCAATCAATAGATTTCCGAGCGGACGATCGACTTCGGTCTCCAAATCCGCTGCGAACACGTTATCCCCAAGCGGTCTTAATTCCGATGTATTGCGGACTTCCACGATGTCGAGACGTCCAAATTCTTGTTCCACTCCGTTCATGCTTGCGACGACTACGCCATCTTGGCGAATACGCTGATTCGTCGCATCGTTCGGCATCGTAATCGGATTGCCGTCATCTCCAAGAAGCGGGTTTCCGTTCACATCGACAAGTGTCGTCTCGTCACCAACTGACAGTTGCATATTCCCACTGCGTGTCACACCGACGCCATTCGGTGTGTCCACAACGAAAAATTGACGGCTCGCCTTCAAGAAGACGTCCAAACCGCGATCTGTCGTACGTACTTGTCCGATATTGAATTGTTGTGTGATGTCGGCGACATGTCCACCAACGCCGATTCGAATCCCATTCGGCGTATCACGGCCAATTTCAAATTCCGGGCGCGGTTGGTTGTTATACGCCTGCGACAATAGCGAAGCAAAATGACCTTGTTGCCGCTTGAAGCCGACCGTATCGACGTTTGCGATATTGTGACCTGTCACATCCAATTGACGTTGGAGTTGAGACAGAGAGTTGACCGAGTTATAAATGGACTGCATGGTTCTCCTCCTTAACGAATACGAGCGATTTCGATCGCCCGCTCGGCACTTTTATCATACGCTTGGACGACTTTTTGATTCGCCTCGAACTGACGATACGTCATCATAAGATCTGCCATCGTCTGATCGAGATTGACATTCGCTTCTTCAATAAATCCTTGTAACACTTCGACCTGGGCCGGTGCAGGTGCATCCCCCGTCACACGCCAGTCATTCCCGACTTGTTCAAGCGTCGTCAAGTCATCGATTTGATAAGCACCGAGTGTCACCACGTTTTGCCCGAGCGAAGTGATGACGCCATCTTTTCCTACTTGAAACTCACTCGATGGCAGTTGGATCCGTTCTCCTTCATCAGAAAGGATATATCCGCCGTCCGCAGAACGAAGGAAGAACGCCTCATCAATCGAGAAACGTCCATTTGTCGTATATAACGTCTCGCCGCCCTGTTCGACTGCAAACATCGGGGCTCCCGTAAAATTAGTAGGTGCTTTTAAATAAAGGTCTGTCGGGCTACCGGATTCTGTGATACTCCCAGCTGAGAAACGGGGCATCGTTTCTTGAAGATAGACACCCATCGAAAGAGTCCCTACCTCTCCTTTCACACGCGACTTCCCGTTATCTGGGTTACTGACTTGCGCGAGTAACATCTCCGGAAACGATCGGACCACGCCGTCAGATGCTTTGAAGCCTGGTGTTCTCACATTACCAAGGTTGTTGCTCAAAATCTCTTGTTGGCGTTGCAGGGCATTCATCGCACCCGCTGCTGTATATAATCCGCGTAGCATAATCGTCTTCCTTTCTTCCTATAACATGATTCACTCTTTATATCGTACCAAACGAGCGTGACATTCACCGTTTTTTCAAAAAAAGTTCATCCCCAAAATTAGGATGATCTTTCTTCGTTGACATGCTCGACCATCGGTAACTCGACAATCATCGTCGTTCCTTCGCCAAGTTGAGATTGAACAGAGATGGTACCACCGTGCAGTTGAACGATTTCTTTACAAATGGATAGACCTAATCCGGTTCCACCAATCCGTTTACTTTCTTCCGAGGCCGAACGATAAAATTTATCAAAGATTCGCGCTGCATCTTCTTCCGAAAGACCTAATCCTTCGTCCTTGATTCCGACTCGAATCACATCACCTTCACACATGACATCAATCGTCACATTCCCACCGTTCGGTGAATATTTGATGGCATTGTTCAGAATGTTCGAGAAGACTTGACGCAGTTGGGCCGGATCTCCTGCGACGAATAACGATTCGTCACAATCAAAATGGAAGAAATGATGCTCCGTCGACCCTGCGTGAATTTCGAGTAAATCTGATAATAAATCATAGAGACTCTCTACTTTAAAGTCTGGTACGCTCATACCCGCCTCCATTTTTTGAACATCTAACAAGTCACTCACGAGCCGCTCGAGTCGCTTCGTCTCACTCGCAATCATGTCTAAATAGCGTTCTCGTTTCGCGTTTTCCAATTGACGACTTTTGAGTAGTTCTGAAAACCCGAGAATCGAGGTAAGAGGCGTCCGCAGTTCATGAGATACTGTCGCCACAAGCTCAGTCTTCAAGCGATTGATTTCTGTTTCCTGGGTAATATCTCGTGACACGAAGATGACACCCACGCGTTCCGTTTGAAGATCAATCGGTTCGGCGTACATGCGAATCGTTTTCTGACCTTCCTGCATCGTATACGTGAACGTTTCATCGAACATGCCCTCTTCTTTAGCACGCTTCGTGAAGCGATTCAGTCCCTCTTGATCATCAATTTGATTCATGAACATCGGGTAATACATCGCAATCGGGTATAGACTGCCCCGTTCTGTTGTCGGAATCGGATGGTCATATAAATCAAAGAGCGCACTGTTCCCAAAGCGTTCATTCGTTTTGAGTTCCGTGTAGACGATGGAATCGCGCATCGTGTGCAAAATTCGAGCGGTCTTCTCTCGTTCGAGATCCACTTGATCTTGTTGGCTCCGAAGGGAGGTCGCCATTTCATTAAATGCCTTCGATAACTGTCCGACTTCGTTTTTCAACGGTTTGATTGGAATAAGGGTCGCATTCGGATTATTCGAGAGTCGTTCACTGTTGACCATCAGCGTTTGCAATTGATTTGTCAGTCTTAAAATATACGGTTGTAAGCCGACGAATAACAAGAAGAGTGCCCCGAGTAAAATCAAGAGCCACATCCATTGTGCTTTCACTAACTGTTTCGACAGCGAGTCTCGTAATTCACTTTCTTGAAAATCAAGATTTTGTCGATAATCGGTAAAGACCGACTCCATATCGACGATACTCGCACTCATATCAGCGGCACTAGTTGAATTCAGTTTAAATTGCGTCTGAGTGGCCGTCTCATTTTTCGGCATGAATTGTCCTACGGTGCGCATCTGCAGGAACGATTCATCAATTTCTCCTGCCTGCTTCGCAACCACATATTGCTCTAGTGCCGGCATGACGCGCGTCGTATAGATAGAAAAGAGGAGGCGCGCATCTTCAGCAAACTGTACTTCTTCTTCATTCTTTGCTTGTGTCTCGAACCAGATTGTTTGCTCATTGATATTCGTCTGAGCTGTTCGTACTTCTTCTAATAGAGCACTTTCTCCAAGAAGCACGTGACCTCTTAACTCGTATTGCATCGATTGCCACGTTTCAAATAGGTCTGTCACCCGTGCACGTTGCTCACTGATCCGTTCCAATTGAACGGTCGTTTGCTGAATCGATTGCTGTGTATAAAAATAGGTTCCAATCGACGTGAGCGTCACTAAGGCAATCAATATATAGAAAATTGTCATAACTTGTCGACTAATGCGTTGTTCAATCCAACGTTTCATGGAATGCCTTCTTCCTTTACTCCTAGAGTGTCTCATTCCGTATGGTGAATGACCTTTTTCTGTTCAAACAAAAAAAGTTCGGGTACGATGATGAGACGGAGAGTCACTTCAAAAATCCATTCACCTAATAGGAAGAATAACGGAAGGACCTCACAAGAAACTCACAAAGATTGAAGGGAATGTGCACATGACGCGTAATCGAATGACGTTTATCTTCATCCTTGTGATGTTGATTGGCGTCAGTCTCACTTTATTGATTCGACATCAATCGATTAATTCAATCGTCCCAGTTAACTGTTACATCAAATCAAACCACACACTTCCTCTACAATACGTTTGGAAACGCGATTGCACTTTGCTATACATCACCACCCGATGCCGCTCCTCTACTTAGTCACCTGAGCACCTCCATGGCGCAACATTCGACTTAACCTTTACTTTTAATTGCGATTACTAAAACAGGAAAGGACGAATCACTTAGATGCGTACGATTTTAATTGAAGATGAACATCATATTTTAGGGATGATGGAGCGGATTATAAAAGAGGAGCCGTCTCTTGAGTGGATTGGTTCGTTCCAAAGTCCGGTTCAAGCTCTCACTTTTATTCAAAAGCACCCGGTAGACCTTGTCTTTTTAGATATCGAGATGCCTGAAATGACCGGGCTTGAGCTTGCCACCTATTTGCCTGAACGGACGCAGATCGTCTTTACAACGGCCCATCAACAATATGCAGTCGAAGCATTCAATCTTCATGCGACACATTACTTGTTGAAGCCAATCACTGAGCAGATGATTCATAATGTCATTCCACGTATCATCCAGCGCTATGAGACAATTCAACAAAAGAACCTCCATCAATCTTGTCGCATACAATTCTTGGATCGTTTTTCGGTACGAACACAAGATGGAAACCTTGTGAAGTGGCCAACGCAAAAAACGGAGGAGTTATTCGCTTATTTGGTCTATCATCGTAAACAGGTCGTTAATAAATGGGTGCTTGCTGAAACACTTTATCCGGACATCGATGAACCACAACGCGCCTTACACAACGTATACAACACCATTTATCGATTGAAGAAGACGTTAGCTGAACATGAACTCGATATTATTGTCAATACGATAAATAATGGCTATTCCATCGAATTTGGTGATACCTGTGCATGTGATTATTATGATTGGCTTGATGCGACTGAATCTACGATTTCAAAAACGGACTTGAAAAATCGCTTGTTTGTCGACAAAGACTATACGTGGCACTAAGAAAAGGCATCTCGCAAAAAGCAAGATGCCTTTTTGTATTAGCGTCCCGTGAAACCACCATCCACATGAAGATGTTGTCCGTTCACCCATGCCCCGTCTCTCCCCATCAAGAAAGAAACAAAACGAGCTGTATCTTCAGGCGTTCCCACTCGCTTGTACGGAAACAATGGCAGCAGATGTTCGCGAAGTTCGTCGTTAATCCACCCCGTATCTGTCGGACCCGGATCGAGCGCATTCACCGAAATGCCGTACTCTCCTAATCCGTTCGCCAACGCAGGTGTGATGGCAATCAAAGCGCCTTTCGTTGCAATGTAGGCTAGGTTGTTTGCATCCGCCCCTCCCGATACAAAAAACAGGATTCGACCATCTTGATGTCCCGCTTGTTTATAGCGTTCAATAAACGCAAATGTGAGCCCAAGTGCCCCTTCGTTATTCACTATGTAATGCTTTCTCAAGACCGCAGTCTCAAAGTTCTCGACATTGACGTGACGCTCATATGTGGCATTATGAATCAATCTGCTCGGTACACCAAGTTTAGCCTCGATTCGATCGAGTAGACCGAGTTCGTCTCCTGAAGCCAAATCGTAAGCCTCGTGCTCGACACGGGCACCTCTCTCGGTCAATTCTTGAACCAATCGTTCGATAAAACCTCTTTCTTCTCCGATACCTTCTGAAGCATCAAACAAACTCCAGTGTGTTAAGTACAAGTCATGTCCTTCAGAGGCAAGTTTTCGCGCAATCGCAGCTCCGATCCCTTGATTACGGCTGACTCCCGTGATAAGCGTAAGTGGTTTGTTCATGATGTCCCCCGTTTCTATTGGTTTATTCCGTTCAGTTCTCTAGTAAATCGGTGCCATCATGATTTCCCTCTCTTGAATTGTTGATTTCATTATATACAATTTTATCCAGTTATAGGTAGTGAAGAAACATTTCATGAACGAAAAACTCGTCTACCTATACAAAACAAGCGACCGCTCGCGCGGTTACTTCAATCGATCTAAGTTCTCGAGCATGATGCCTGTCCCGTGCGCGACACTGAGTGTCGGCTCCTCGGCCATCATGACTGGAAGCATGACGCGCTCTGCTACGAGTTGGTCAAGGCCGTGAAGGAGTGATCCTCCACCTGTCATGATGATGCCACGGTCAATAATATCAGCTGCGAGTTCTGGTGGTGTCTGTTCTAACACCCGCTTCGTCGCTTCGACGATTTCATTGGCTGATTCAGCCATTGCTTCGCGAAGTTCTTCCGACGTGATGGTCACCGTACGTGGCAATCCACGTACCATGTCACGTCCACGAATATCCATCGTTTCATTGCGCCCACCTGGGAATACGGTTGCAATTTCTTTCTTTATTTGCTCGGCTGTACGCTCCCCGATGATGAGCTTATGCTTTTCTTTGATGGCGCGAAGGATGTCCGTATCGAAACGGTCCCCGGCAATCTTGATTGTTTCACCACAGACGATGTCTCCCATCGAGAGGATGGCGACGTCTGTCGTCCCACCACCGATATCGATGATCATGTGACCGACTGGCTTCCAAATATCCATGCCTGAACCGACGGCTGCCGCTTTCGGTTCTACGGCAAGAAAGACCTCTTTCGCTCCTGCTTTCTCAGCTGCTTCGCGAATCGCTTTTGCTTCGACCGGTGTGACGTTCGCAGGTGTACAAATCAACATACGAATGCCTCCGAAGAAGCCTCGGACTTGAATTTTTTCGATGAAGTGACGGAGCATTTCTTCTGTAGTGGCGAAATCGGCGATGACTCCATCACGGAGAGGACGAATCGCTACGATATCACCAGGTGTACGACCAACCATCTCATACGCTTCTGAACCGACTGCTAGTACTTTCCCTGTAGAACGTTTCATCGCAACGACTGAAGGCTCGTCTAAGACGATTCCTTTCCCTTTGACGTGAATGACAACATTTGCTGTCCCTAAATCAATCCCGATATCTTTTGAAAACATGATGTGTAGGTTCCTCCGTTCGTTTCTTCATTGAAAAGAGCGAGAAGAGTCTCTCCTCGCCCTCTATTTCGTGTTCGTCTCTTAGTTCTGAACCATTTCTTCAGCAGCTTCGACAGTCCCTTCAATACGCTCGATGTCTGCACCGAGTGCTTGAAGTTTCTTGTGGAAGTCGACGTATCCACGATCGATATGATATAAATCACCAACGCGAGTCTCTTTTTCTGCGATAAGACCTGCGAGAATAAGTGATGCTCCAGCACGAAGGTCAGTTGCAACGACCTCTGCTCCTTGAAGGCCTACGCCTCCTTTGACGATTGCTGAACGTCCTTCAATCTTAATATCCGCATTCATGCGACGGAACTCTTCCACGTGCATGAAACGATTCTCGAACACCGTTTCCGTAATGACAGATGTGCCACCTGCTTTCAAGACGAGTGCCATCATTTGCGATTGCATGTCTGTCGGGAATCCAGGGTGTGGCATTGTCTTCACATCAACCGGCTTCAACTCATCCGGTGCTGAGACACGCATGCCTTCAGCAGTATCCTCGAAACGAACACCCATCTCTTCCATTTTTGAAATGAGTGGACGAAGATGTTCACGTTCTGCGCCGATGACTTCGATGTCACTTCCTGTAATCGCGCCGGCGACGAGGAATGTACCTGCTTCGATGCGATCAGGAATGATTGAGTGCTCTGCCCCGCGGAGTGCTTCCACACCTTCGATGCGAATCGTTTCTGTACCTGCACCGCGTACGTGTGCGCCCATTCCGTTCAAAAAGTTCGCAAGGTCTACGATTTCAGGTTCTTTTGCAACGTTTTCGATGATGGTCGTACCCTCTGCGAGCACAGCAGCCATCATGATGTTCTCAGTCGCACCAACAGATGGGAAGTCCAAGTAAATCTTAGCACCCTGAAGGCGACCTTCTACAGAGGCTTCTACGAATCCGTTCCCGATGACCGTCTTCGCACCCATCGCTTCGAATCCTTTTAAATGGAGGTCAATTGGACGTGAGCCGATCGAGCATCCGCCTGGCATCGCTACACGAGCATGACCAAGACGAGCGAGAAGAGGTCCCATGACGAGGATTGAAGCACGCATCTTACGGACGTACTCAAGCGGTGCTTCATCTTTGATGTTGCCCGACGCATCGACAGTTACTTCATTCTTTTCTTCATTGAACGATACCTCTGCACCGAGGTGACGAAGTACTTTATTAATCGTGTACACGTCAGCAAGACGTGGTACATTTTGTAAGATTGACTTTCCTTCGCTAGCTAATAGAGTGGCAACCAATGTTTTAAGTACGGCGTTTTTTGCTCCCTCAACGCGTACAGTACCTGACAGTTTACGTCCTCCACGGACTACAATCAAATCCTTCATATCTCTCTTTGTCCTCCAACTTCGTTGTTTTTTATATAATGCGTCGTGATCCGTTTCCGGATGTGATGATGTCGATTATTAGAATGGTTTGTAAAACGTGATGGTTTTTCATTTCACAAAAAATGAAATAAATAAATGCAAACGAAATGAAAACGCATCATGTCAGACGAATTTATCCTACATGATAATCATATAGGAGTCGTTACAGCAGGATTACAGTTTGTTAAATATTCTGCGACTACTGTATAGGTGCGAGCGCCTGCGCCAATCGGATATACTCCAAAAAGAACTGGGCAATCAGTGAACCGAAGACGACAGCTACGAGAACACGCAAAACTGCTGCTTGCGGACTCTTCACTTGATTGAGCAACTTATCCCATTTGACGGGTAAGAGCGCCCACCAAGCGACGTAAATCGCTATAACGTAAATCGCTAGCGAAAATACGGTATTGATCATCGACGATTCCCCTCTTTTCTAAAATTCGTACCATTTTTAATCATATCATGTCATGTTAGAGAAAAAAAGACTCAGTGTCTCAAGCTTCGAGCGGTTTGAACCATTCGACCAATTCACTTTCTCTACAAGCACACCAAAAAGGACGTCATCAGCAGTAAGGTCTTACTACATTAATTGACGCCCCTCACATATTTCAAACATCATTCATCGGATTCGTCAAGGCTACGTGACCAACGAATTGCTTCGACATAATATTGAGACCAATCTGAATTTGTGTTATGAATAGGAATTGTCAACTTTTCATAAGCGATGACTTCTTCGAGTAACACTCGTAGCCCATTCTGTTCCCCAAGGAGCGCTGCCTTCACAAAAGGCGCTACCGGCAACTCCACAATCAGCGCTTGCATCGACTCATCCAAAATGACATCGAGTGATGAGAAAATCCCGGTAATAAACGCATCAAACGGTGATACATCATCTAACGTGTCCTCTGCAATCAATTCCATCATCTTGCCACGAATAACGCTCTGTTTAATTAATTCTTTTGACTCAGACGTTTGCATCTCCCGAAGTAACATCAAATACGACCACCGCTTCAACTCATCCAATCCGATTCGCGCGACGGCTTGTTCGATCGATTGAATCGTGCGACGACCTTTTTGATACACCGTATTGACCGTACGGAGCATCTTATAGGATAAGTCGACACTTCGCTCGATTTGCGCTGAAATGCGCTGGAAACTCGGTTCCGGACGATCGAGCTCTTTTAACATTTCAGTGAGCGTATGATGTAACGGATGAACTTCAGCCCCGTGAACAACAATCGGACGACTGAAGAAGTAGCCTTGAAACATTTTATAACCTAATCGTTTCGCAATCTCGTACTCTGCCGGTGTTTCGATTTTTTCCGCTAAAAATTCAACCCGATGTCCAAGTGCATCAATCAATTTTTGTTGTTGATCCACTGGTGTCGCCTGATAATCGATTTTGATGATGTCGGCCAATCCGATCAATGGCCGATACTTCTCCTCAAACACGAAATCATCAAGTGCAATCGTATACCCTTGACGTCTCAATGAACGAAGAGCATGTAAAACTTTTTCAGTCGGTTCGACATGTTCGAGCACTTCAATGACGAGCGATTGACGAGGTAGCAGTGACGGCACTTCTCCTTCAATCAGCGTCTGAGGAAAGTTGATAAATGCACGTGTCCCCTCCGTCAACTCCCGAAAATTAAAGACGAGGTATGCGTTATGGATGACATCGGCCGTCGCTAACGAATCATCGACATTTTCAAAGATATTATCTTCGCTGCGGCGATATAACAATTCATAGCCGCAAACACGTAATTGTTGATCAAAAATCGGTTGTCGCGCAACGTAAACTTTCATCTTTTAATCTCCTTTGCAATCATTCCCACTCTTATTATCGGTCTTCTCCTATATATTTTATACTAGTCATGTCATTTAGAAGCACGACAAAAGACCCATCTTTTACTCGAACCAAAAAAACTCCCACACTTTCGTGTGAGAGTCATGATTATTCATTGATATCGCGAATGCTCAAGCGGTTGATCGCTTTTTTAAGCGCAAGCTCCGCACGACGGAATTCGAGTTCTGAGAGCTTTGAGTCTTGAAGACGACGTTCGGCCCGAACTTTCGCCGCAGAAGCGCGGTCATAGTCAATCTTATCCGCCATTTCGGCTGTTTCAGCTAAGATCGTCACCGTATCGGGACGAACTTCCATGAAACCACCGCTGATTGCGATCAGCGTGCGTCCACCATCTTCGTGGCGCAGTTTGAGGACTGAGACGTCGAGTGGTGTCACCATCGGGATGTGCTTCGGTAAAATACCAAGCTCACCAGTGACCGATTTGGCGATGACCATTCGTGCGTCCCCTTCAAAGGCTGCACCATCTGGGGTGACGACGTTGACGTGAACAGTATTCATCGTCTAGTTTCCCCCTTCCGCGTAGGTCTTAGACCAACGTCTTCGCTTTTTCGATGACGTCTTCGATTGGACCGACGAGACGGAATGCATCTTCAGGGAGATCATCGTGTTTACCTTCGAGGATCTCTTTGAAGCCACGAACTGTCTCTTTGACTGGTACGTACGAACCTTTTTGGCCTGTAAACTGCTCAGCCACGTGGAAGTTTTGTGATAAGAAGAACTGAATACGACGTGCACGGTGAACCGTGAGTTTGTCGTCTTCAGACAACTCGTCCATCCCAAGGATTGCGATGATGTCTTGAAGTTCTTTATAGCGTTGAAGCGTCTGCTGCACGTCACGTGCTACCGCATAATGCTCTTTTCCGACGATGTCAGGTGAAAGGGCACGTGATGTTGAAGCGAGTGGGTCAACGGCTGGGTAAATTCCCATCTCTGAAAGACGACGCTCAAGGTTCGTTGTTGCATCAAGGTGAGCGAACGTTGTCGCTGGAGCCGGGTCTGTATAGTCATCGGCCGGTACATATACCGCTTGAATCGATGTAACTGATCCTTTGGCAGTCGATGTAATCCGTTCTTGAAGCATACCCATTTCAGTAGCAAGTGTCGGCTGGTAACCTACCGCCGATGGCATACGTCCGAGAAGGGCCGAAACTTCCGAACCTGCTTGTGTGAAACGGAAAATGTTATCGACGAAGAGAAGAACGTCTTGTCCCTGCTCGTCACGGAAGTATTCCGCCATTGTCAAACCAGTTAAGGCAACACGAAGACGTGCGCCTGGTGGTTCGTTCATCTGCCCGAATACCATCGCTGTTTGCTTGATAACTCCTGAGTCCGTCATCTCGTGGAACAAGTCATTTCCTTCACGTGTACGCTCACCGACTCCTGCGAATACAGAAATCCCGCTGTGCTCTTGCGCAATGTTGTTGATGAGTTCCTGGATGAGAACGGTCTTCCCTACACCGGCACCACCGAAGAGTCCGATTTTACCACCTTTGATATAAGGTGCGAGAAGGTCGACGACTTTGATCCCTGTTTCAAGGATTTCAACTTTCGTTGACAATTCGTCGAATGTTGGCGCTTGACGGTGAATCGGTGCACGAAGCACGTCAGCTGCCACTTCTTTATCATCGATTGGGTTACCAAGAACGTTGAAGACACGTCCAAGTGTCATTTCTCCAACCGGTACCGAAATCGGTGAGCCTAAGTCAAGTACTTCCATACCGCGGCGAACGCCGTCAGTTGAGTCCATCGCAATCGTACGGACCGTGTCGTCACCAAGGTGAACAGCTACTTCGAGCGTCAAGTCGACACTAACATCTTCTGCCGTCGCTGCCACGTGAGTGACTTTGAGAGCATTGTAGATGTTCGGTAAGTGGTTGTCGAACTTCACGTCGATAACTGGGCCCATGACTGCGACTACGCGGCCTTTCATGCCGTATTCGTTCATCGTGTTAGCCTCCTACAATCTAGAGGGCGCGCGCTTATTCCAGCGCCGCCGCACCTCCGACAATCTCTGTGATTTCTTGTGTGATCGCTGCTTGACGCGCGCGGTTGAATTTGAGTTTGAGTCCGCGAATGAGCTCATCCGCATTATCCGTCGCATTCGCCATCGCCGTCATCCGGGCTGCGTGCTCTGATACTTTCGCATCGAGCAATGCGCCGTAGATGAGTCCTTCCGCATAACGTGGGAGGAGCGCCGCTAAGATCGTTTCTTCTTCTGGTTCGTATTCATACATCACATTGGATGCGGACTGTTCGATATCCCCGAGCGGGAGCAATTGTTGAATCTTCACTTCTTGGCTGATGACCGAGATGAATGAGTTGAAGCAGAGCTTCAATTCATCAATCTCGCTCTCGCTGAAGGCACCAACCGTCTGTTTGACGATTTCTGTGACTTCAACAAAAGTTGGTTGGTCGTTTAGCCCTGTCATCGCGCTATACACCGGAATGTTGCGTGACTTGAAGAACTGGACACCGACTTTTCCGATTACATAAAGACGATACTCATCTGTTGATGCGTGCTTGTCTTTCAGTTCACGGTACACGTCACGCAAGACACTGGCGTTATATCCGCCTGCGAGTCCACGGTCTGACGTGATGACGATATAACCAGTCCGTTTGACGGGACGTACTTGAAGCATCGGGTGTGTCGCGCCTGATGTACCACCGGCGATCGACGAGATGACTTCTTCCAACTTTTCCATGTACGGTTTGAAGTTGGCGTTGTTCCCTTGGGCCCGGTTCAACTTCGACGCCGACACCATGTTCATCGCTTTCGTGATTTGCTTCGTGCTTTGGGTCGAGGTGATCCGCATCTGGATCTCACGTAATGATGCCATTTCGATTCACCACCTTAATAGACGCTCGTCACCGGATTAAACCGATGGCGAGAACGTCTTTTTGAATTCCGTAATTGCATCGACCATTGCCTCGTCTGAAGGAAGGTTTCCTGTCTGACGGATTTCACGGCAGAGGTCTTTACGGTTTTGGTCGAGCCATGCGTTCATTTCTGTTTCAAAACGACGAATGTCTTCGACTGGGATGTCATCGAGATGACCTTTCGTGAGTGCGTAGATGATGATAACTTGCTTGTCTACAGAAAGCGGTTCGTTCAAGTCTTGTTTCAAGACTTCAACCGTACGCTGACCACGGTTCAACTTCGCTTGCGTCGCTTTATCGAGATCTGACCCGAACTGTGCGAACGCTTCAAGCTCACGGTATGATGCGAGGTCAAGACGAAGTGTACCAGCAACTTTCTTCATCGCCTTCACCTGAGCCGAACCACCAACACGTGATACTGAAAGACCGGCGTTAATCGCTGGACGTACCCCAGAGAAGAAGAGGTCCGACTGAAGGAAAATCTGACCATCCGTGATCGAAATAACGTTTGTCGGAATATATGCTGAGATATCCGATGCTTGTGTCTCGATGAACGGAAGTGCTGTCAATGAACCACCGCCGAGTTCGTCGTTCAACTTCGCCGCACGCTCAAGAAGGCGTGAGTGGAGGTAGAAGACATCCCCTGGGTAGGCTTCGCGGCCTGGAGGACGGCGGAGAAGTAGCGAGAGCTCACGGTAAGCTGCCGCTTGTTTCGAGAGATCATCATATACGACGAGGACGTGTTGTCCACGGTCCATGAAGTACTCACCCATCGATACCCCTGCGAATGGTGCGAGGTAAAGAAGTGGTGCCGGCTGTGATGCCGATGCCGAAACAACGATTGTATAGTCGAGCGCGCCGTTTTGACGAAGCGTCTCTACTACGCCACGTACAGTCGATTCTTTCTGACCGATAGCAACGTAAATACAAATCATATTTTCTTCTTTTTGGTTGATGATTGTATCGATCGCAACCGATGTTTTACCTGTTTGACGGTCACCGATGATGAGCTCACGCTGACCACGACCGATTGGAACGAGGGCGTCAATCGCCTTAATTCCTGTTTGAAGTGGTTCGTGAACTGATTTACGTGCCA
Organism: Exiguobacterium sp. s101; assembly: GCF_018617835.1. NCBI lineage: Bacteria > Bacillati > Bacillota > Bacilli > Caryophanales > Exiguobacterium > Exiguobacterium sp. s101. Next base: position 201,289 of record NZ_JACSKX010000002.1, read on the forward strand.
TAACGCCATAAGCTTTACGCTCAATCGGGTTATAGTTGTCGGTCACGATTGGTCCTTGACCATCGATTGGTTGTCCGAGCGGGTTCACGACACGTCCGAGGAGTGCTTCACCAACTGGAACTTCCATGATGCGACCTGTACGTTTGACAGAGTCGCCTTCTTTGATGCCTTTGTAATCGCCAAGGATGATAATCCCGACGTTACCTTCTTCTAAATTTTGCGCCAAGCCCATTACGCCGTTAGAGAACTCTACGAGTTCCCCCGCCATAACGTTATCGAGTCCATGTGCACGAGCGATACCGTCACCTACTTGAATGACTGTACCTGTCTCACTGACTTCGATTTCAGAACCGTACGAAGCGATTCGTTCTTTTAGCAGGGCGCTGATTTCTTCAGCTTTGATTGTCATTGAATTCACCCCTATTTCTTACGCATTCAACAATTCACGCTCAAGGCGTGTAAGTTTCGTTTCGATCGTATCATCGTACGTCGTGTATCCGACCTGGACACGGAGTCCACCGATGACTTCTTCATCGACGACGTTCTTCAATTGGAGCGTCTTCCCAAGCTTCTCTCCAAAGACGAGTTCAACGTCTTTCAAGTCTGTTGCCGACAACGGGAAGGCGCTTGTGACAATACCCTCTGCAATCCCACGGTAGTCGTTGATGAAATCGCGGACGTAACGTGGCAATGCGCGAACCTCTGACGCACGGTCGTTCTCGACCATGACGAGAAGTGTGTTCACGACAATCGCCGTCATATCACCAAAGCTGTCTTTTAAAAGTTGTGCAAGCTCGCTGTCACTGACTGCCGGATTTGTTAAGAGATCCATGAGTTCAGGAGTCGCGTGGAGCACTTCATCGAGCAGACGCACTTCCGCTTCGACTTGGTCGAGCGTGCCTTGTTCCCGCGCTAAGTCGAAGAGCGCTTTGGCATAGCGTTTTGCTAATGATGCGTTCATCAGTTCGCACCTTTCGCTTTAGACAGGAAGTCTGTGACGAGGGCACGTTGTTTCGCTTCATCGCCTTTAAGGTCTGATTGAAGGACGTGGCGTGCTGCCGAGAGCGCCTGTGTGACGACTTCGGTTTGAAGGGATTGTTTCGCAAGCTCACGCTCGCGCTCAATCGCTTTCTCTGCCTCGATTTTAATTTGTTCGGATTCCAAACGCGCCTGCTCCACCAAGCGTGCTTGTTCCGCTTCTGCTTGTCGACGGCTTGCATCGAGCATTTCTTTCGACTCTGTACGTGCCGCACTAAGTGCATCACGTTGTTCGACGACATAGTTTTCCGCATCTTTGCGGCTCTTTTCAGCGAGTTCAATTTCGTTCGCTACATACTCTTCACGCTGTCTCATCATTCCAAGGAGTGGTCCCCAAGCAAATTTCTTCAACAGGGCCAAGAGTACGAGGAATGTGAAAATTGTAAAGATCATATCCAGAATGCGGAGGCCTTCGCCGCCAGCACCAGCTGCAATCATCATCGTATCCATGCATACCCTCCTCTTGACTAAATAAGTGAGGGAGACGTGCTCCCTCTTATGCTATTCTCGTTAACTCGAAATCAAGAGTTGAGGAGAAGGAAACCGACAGCCACACCGATGATCGGGAGGGCCTCAACCAAACCGATACCGATGAACATCGTTTGACGAAGTTCGTTTTTGAGTTCTGGTTGACGTGCTTGTCCTTGTACTGTTCCGTATACGATCAAACCGTTACCGATACCAGCTGCGAGTGCTCCAAGTCCGATAACAAGTGCTGTTGCGAGAAGATTGAGTTGTTCCATTGTGTATATTCCTCCTAAAAGTTAAGTAAATAATTTGATTGTAACGCTTTGGCGAGATGTCCGAATTAATGTTCGGCCGAAGCTTTGTGCCCGATGTACACCATTGCAAGCGTCAGGAAAATGTAGGATTGGATAACCCCGATAAAGATTGAAAAACCTTGCCATAGAATCATTGGGAAGACCGCAAAGATTGCGCCGAGTGGGTTAAGTGCTCCTTCGGCTGTAATCGCGAGTCCCAAGATGATGGTAATCATGATTTCACCGGCAAAGATGTTACCGTATAGACGCAAACCGAGCGTCAACGTGTTTGCAAACTCCTCAATCAATTTGATCGGAAGCAAGAACCAAACTGGTTTCACGAACTCCGCCGAATAGTGTTTCAATCCGTGTAGCTTCACCCCATAATAGTGCGACATTGCAACGACGAGTGTCGACAACGCCAAGGTTACGTAAGGATCGGCCGTCGGTGAGTTGAACCACAGATAGTGTCCGGAAATGACGTTAAACGGTAGACCCATCAAGTTTGAGAAGAGAATGAACAAAATCAACGTCATCCCAAATCCGATAAAGCGGCCACCTGTCTTCCAGTCCATCGCACTTGCGATGATTCCACGTACGAACTCTGCGAAGAATTCCATGAAGTTTTGTTTGCCAGTCGGCTTCATAGCCAAACGTCTTGTCCCCCAGATGGCGAATGCGAAGACGAGTAAAGCTGCTATTAGCACTGTAATGACGTTCGTCCAGCTCCCGTATAACGTATAGTCCCCAAAGTGCAGAGAATATGTGGGAAACTCATGACCCATTAATATTCACCTCTTTTCCTGCTGAGCTGGGCAAGTGTAAACTCGCCAAATTGTATGATGTGGCCGGCGATTAGACCAGTTACCACCGCTATGACGGACACCCGATCCTCGTAGAGAAGACCGACTATCACTGCTAACGCACCGACCGCCATTCTTGAAACGGTCCCATGCGACTTTGGTCGTCGTCCATGCTCGATGACGTCATACATGCGAATGACGCTTCGATTCTGCATATGTAGAATAATGAGACTTCCGACCCCGCCGATGAACAACCCGAGAAATACGGATTTATACATCGGGATGATGAGGGCGCCAATCAACAAAATTGCAAACCAGACGGTAAACCATTTCGTATAACGCTTCATCAATTCTTTCTGCGCTTTTCTGTCTGCTTGAATCGTATTCATTCGTCCTCTCCTGTCAATAAACTCCGAAGGGTGAGAACTAGCGCCGTAATCCCGAACACGAGTCCGAGGATAATCGACACATTCCAACCAAACGTGCCCCAAAATTCACGTCTTTCGCCGTACTGTCCGACGAGATAACCAATGACGATCGGTCCGGCAAGTGCTGTCGAGATTTGTGAAGCGAGCGAGGCGTAGGATAGATAACGATTGTCTTTTTTCGCCATCAGAATCCTCCTTTCGAGCATTACGTGATCCTCTGTTCTTCACTAATTCACACTCGCGTGACCATCAAAAGTCACACAAGTTCAGAGTAATAGAAATGGCATAAGAAGTCAATGGATTTCACAATTATAAAAGCGCTTTAAATCAAGTCATATCAATAGTTTTACGCACTTCATAAACTTAATGACTACTGCTCTTTTTTAAGAAAGTGTGAAGAAACGTTGAAATAAAAATGTTGACTTTATAACATTTCACAAAAGGAATCAGATGAAGAATAGTTCAGTTATACCCCCACGTTTTGGAAAATTCAATCCGTAAGCGTTTACGTTCACAAAGAGTTACGAAACGACTGGCATTTTTATTTTGAAATCGTTTTCAACGTCCTGTATCAGTATACCGAGGAAGTTTTTCCCGTGTCGAGCGATTTTACCCATTTTTTTGTGAGGAATCTCATTGTTCTCAGCATGGACATGTTTCCCGCGTTTCCAGAACCAAACTAGTGTTATACTTTTAAATATGAAGGAACAGCATGTTACTATCTCATATGATGATTCTCACCATATTATTTTGTGTCTATTTCGTGACAACGACAGATGATAAGTAACCCTTTATAGCACTCATGAAAAAAGCGAAAATCGCACAGGCGACTCTCGCTTCATTTTTATTTTGTACCAAACAAACGGTCACCCGCATCTCCAAGTCCAGGAACGATATAACCGTGATCATTTAACTTTTCATCGAGTGCCGCGAGATAAATCTCCACATCCGGATGTTCTGCTTGTACACGTTCTACGCCTTCTGGTGCAGCACAAAGACAAGCCAACTTGATGGACTTCGCTCCGTGCTTTTTAAGTGAAGCGATAGCATCGGCAGCCGAACCGCCTGTTGCGAGCATCGGATCGACGACGATGAAGTCGCGTTCCGTCACGTCTGTCGGAAGTTTCAAGTAGTATTCATGTGGCTCAAGTGTTTCTGGATCGCGATAGAGACCGATGTGACCGACTTTTACGTTCGGCATCATTTTGAGGAACCCATCCACCATACCAAGCCCTGCACGTAAAATTGGGACAATTCCCAATTTCTTGCCGGCAATCATTTTTTGAGTCGAAACAGAGACCGGTGTCTCGATTTCTACGTCTGTCAGGGGTAGGCTACGCGTGATTTCGTATGCCATAAGTGAAGAAACTTCGTCAACGAGTTCACGGAACTGCTTCGTCCCCGTCTCGACTTTACGCATAATCGTCATTTTGTGCTGAATCAAAGGATGGTCATAAACATGTACTTTTCCCATCTTGCTTCACTCCTCTCTCATTCTCTCTCGAGCATTGTACCCTAACTCTCTAGAGATGGGTAGAGTCAACTTCTATTTTGTCAAAGGTCAGACACCCTCACGGTTGATTGACTTTGAAATAGTCATTCGAAGGTAATTCATATGACCTGGACGTTTTTTCGTCGACCAAGTAAAGTTCCGTCTCCGTTTTCCACACGTCAAATGACTGTTCCGTCAATTCTTCATACAGGTGTAACTGTCCGGTCTGAACGGCTGTAGTCGGCATCTCTCGCATCTTTACGTGAAACAGCTCGTCAAACAATTCTTGGGTCTTCGGTCCGTCTAACCAAATGGCATTTTCGTCCGATTCGAAAACGGCCAACCTTTTCTCTCCGTCGGCCGGGCGTGACGACATTTTATTTGTCACCGGGCGACGGACATGACCCCAGATCTCAAGGACAGTGCCGTATGTTTTCGACAGTGCCAATGAAGTCTGTTTCGCCAGATCTCCCTCAATTGGTTGATCTGATAAAATAATTCGCTTCATCAGTTCACGATGATCCCCTTCGAGAGAAAGCCCCTCTTCTTTTGTATCAATTTTCATATAAGGAGCCTCATACATACTCGGAAGAACGAGTTGTCTTGGCGATGACTCTTCTCCAAATCGAAGTGCGACACGATTATCGGCTCGCCTTGTCAAAAAGACATACCCTTCATTTTCTCCACTTTTAAATGGGAAGAGTTTCGGCTCGATAATCGGGTCGAGTGTGCGTCCATTCCTGACGGTCTCGAACGTCACATAAATCGCTCCCGTATCTGGTGTCGTGTAGTGAAAAGCCGAATTCGAAATAACCTCTTCATGACTGTCATTCAGGTTGAATAAATTAACGATTTGTTTGATGTCGTCGACGCGTTCGAATTCAACCGTCGAAACCACGTCTGACTCTCGAAAGTAGTCTTCGTCGAGCGCTTCAAATTCCTGAATCGGTTTTACGGAAAAAGCTCGCTCCATCAGTTGATCGCTGTTCGAACAAGTGATATATCGCTTATTCCCTGTCGCAAAGTACTTTACGGTTTTAGATCCGAGTACTTCATATAAAGGGTGATGGAATGTTACTTCTGCCACCTTAGCTCTTCGCTTCGGTAAGACATCGGTCGGTTGACGCTCGCAATATGTAAGAATTTGTTTTTTTGTTTGTTCTGATAATGACATCTCAGGTTCTTGCTCAACTCGATAGGAAGACAGAGGACGTAGTTCAATCGCATTCAACGTCTCGGCACCACATCCACTCAACAAGATACAACTGAGAAAGATTCCCCAACACACTCGCATTGATGTCCCCTCCCATTCCCAATTAGGTGAAAAAACCTAAATTTTTCTTGTACATCATAACATATAACCTATTTTTGTGATAATTTCAGAATTATTACGTTTCTGATGATGCCCCTAAAGCAATTCCATCCTTTTTCTGACTTAACATCTAGCAACCAAAAAAGAACTAATCAATCAAGAGATTAGTTCTTTTCAGTCATTCCATCAGTCGTATTCTCGCTCATCTTCAGATGAATCATCTTGCTCATACTGGCCGTCCTCTGATTCACGATCTACTTCAATGACTGCTTCCTCTCGATTCAATTCAAGTTTGACGAAGTCTCCGACTCGCGGTGTGTCGTCATCAATTTCAGCACGTGCAGCTAGTGGATACGCTTTATCGGTTCCATCGATATTAATCGTAACTTCTTGACTCGTGAGTTTGACGAGTGTGCCGTAAACGTACCCATCATCGTCGCCACTCTCACGGTCCACTTCTTTCACTTCATCATTTCGATTCAATTCGAGCTTGACCCGGTCCCCAACTCGCGGCGTGTCATCGTCGATTTCATGTGTGGTTGCTAAACGGTATGTGGATTCTTTTCCATTGAAGCTAATGGTGACATCCTCTTTCGACAACTTCACGAGTGTACCGTACAGTGCATAGTCGTCCCCATCCTCCACTTGTGATGATGAATCATCTGATGCGTTACTCGAGTCATCCGGTGTAGCGGAATCACTTGAGTTGTCCGCTGATGGATTGCCGCTCGTTTGGTTGATTGCTTGTGGCTCGATGACCGTGTCCGCCTGATTACCACTAACATAAAATCCAATCCCTACAATTGCCATGACGCCAAGTAAAGCTCCGATGATCCAGCCGATGCGTTTCATGTTATTTCCTCCTCGTTGTGTTCCGTTCTTCTTATTTTCATCATAAGCTTTGTGCGTGAGAGAGCATTTAAGGCTTCATTAAAATTTGATGAGAAAATAAGGAACATTCATCATCGAGTCAGGAAAAATACACTACCATCGGGATCATTCGATATACTTCCAATCGTCCATTCATTCAAGTCCGCCACTTCTTTCGCAATCGCAAGACCGAGACCGCTTCCACTTCGATCTCGTGCTTCATCCAATCGATAAAATCGGTCGAACAGACGATTTCTTATTTCATCTGAAAGGATTGGTCCTCGATCACGTACTTCAATCCGATCACTCTTCAAATGAAGAGTCGTCTCCTCTGCATACTTCAAACTATTATCAATCAAAATGACAAGAATCCGTTGTAACGACTCACGATGACCAAACCAACTGCCCGTCGCTTCGATGGGGAGGTGGACGCCGTGCGACCGTAAAAAACGTTCCGTTAACGATTCCCCGAGTTCAGCTAAATCGATTTCTTCTCGGTCGACCTGATCGAGTGCCGTGAATCGATTCAATTCGAGCATGGGTTCAATCAAGTCATTTCGCATTTGTCGCGACTCCGTCAAAATATGATCAATCGCTTCGTTGCGCACACCCTCATCTTCTTGTCCCCATCGTTGTAATAACTTCGCATAGCCTTCGATGACGGTCAACGGTGTCTTAAGTTCATGTGAAACATCGGCGACGAAACGGCGTTGTTGCTCCATCGTTCCTTCGACCCGCTCGATCATATGATTGAATCCGTGCGAGAGTGTCGTCACTTCATCCTTTCTGTCATCCACTTCGATCGTCTCTAACTTCCCGGATTTGGTGATGCGTTCCATCGTGTCTGTCAATCGTCGTAACGGTGACAAGCCTTGACGTAAAATCCACCACGTTCCAAAGAATGTCGATATAACTGCAAGGAAAAACATGACAAGAAATATGGTTGCGAGTGCTTGAATCGTGTTGCTCACGGCCCGATCTTGAAAGCCGAACGCTAAGCCGTCGGTCGTTGCGACCACAAACCAGTCATCAATAAGTGCCGGCTCGCCATAATTGATGGGGAATGTCGTCCCATTCGGTACCTCTCCACCGATGATTCCCCACTCTCCGCTTTCTTGGCGTTCCAATACGACACTATCCTTATGGAGCGATAATACGGCATCACTATTCCGGACATCTTCTTCTAAAATATTCAGTGCTTGCAGTAACACGTCAAAGCGCGAATCCACAATCTCTTGACGGGCAACGAACCATGTCACACCAAACGAGATGAAAAGGAGAATCAACATGAATCCTGTCATCGCCCATGCGATTTTTGTTCGTAACATCGGTCACTCACCACGCTTCAACATATAGCCGACACCGCGGACCGTTTGAATCCAGGAACCTGTCAATTTTTTTCGAACATAGCGGACATATACATCCACGACGTTCGTATCACCGAAATAATCAAATCCCCATACTTGTTCGACGAGTTGATCACGTGTCAGCACACGCTCAGGATGTTCTAAAAAGAAAACCAATAGATCAAATTCGCGACGTGTCAAATCGACTTTATTTCCTTCACAATATACTTCATGCCGATTCACATCGATCGTTAATGTCTCATATGTTAACACTAATTCAGAATGGTCTTGATGAACGAGCTGACGCATGCGCAAAAAAGCTCGAATCCGGGCAAGCACTTCTTCTATTTCAAACGGTTTCGTGATGTAGTCGTCTGCACCGAGGTCGAGACCGCTCACTTTATCGTAGCGATCTCCTCGAGCTGTCACCATCAGAACCGGCAGCAGAGGTCGCTCTTCTTTCAGACGACGAACCACCTCAAGTCCACTCATCTGAGGCAACATAATATCGAGTAAGACGAGGTCGATGTCATCGGCAAGTGCCCTCTCCAAACCACCACGACCGTCCGTGGCCACGACGACGGCATATCCCGCATGCTTCAACTCCAACTCTAACAATCGTGCAATCTTCAAATCATCTTCTACGACGAGAATCGTCTGCATCCCGCTCACTCCTTTGAAAAAAACGCCGAGCAACTCGCTCGACGTATTATTATTCATTTCCCGAAATCAATCAGCAAAAAACAGACGAACTCCTTCTGGAATCGCTTGCTCGACCCGTCTTTCTAACTCATCTTCCCATTCATCCCACGTCGTATCGACTTGATCGATCTGCTGTTCGACTTCCATCGCCGCCAGGGATAGTTGAGTCAAGCTAGATTGGCCGGGGGGAGTGAAGAATAAGAATCCGGCAAGTCCGATTCCTATAAGTCCGATTGCGAAAAGCGTTGTTCCAATAGTTTTCATTACACGTTTCATACACGCATCCCTCCTACTCAAATCATACGACAAGAAAACGAGAAATCGTGGTGGCCTTCATTAGAATTCTATGAGAAAAGGCGCCGCTCACGCAGCACCTTACTCTTCGAGCACAGACTTCGCAATCGGTGCCCAATATGTCCCTTCCATTTCTGAAACGGTCGTCAACGTATCGCGATAAGCGGGATCATTTGCCTTTTTCTCGGCAATCCCTTTCATCCATAAAACATCCGCTTTATAACCGGATTCCGGATAAGAATCGACATAATTTGCATAATCATTAATTTCTGCTTGTCCTAACTTATTGTCGACGAGAAGTCGATAAAATCCGACTGCTTGTTCTTGACCAGCTTTCGCTTTACCACCCAATAGTCGATCAGCTTTTTCGTACTGCTTGTCTTGAACGAGCGCTTCAACTTCGGTCAGCGGGACAATATTCGTTGAAACGGCCGGTGCTTCTTCTGTTGACTCAGTCGGTTTCTGATCGTCCGAATCTTGAAGTTTCTCATTCTCTTCTTCGAGTCGCGCGACTTCCGCTTCTAACTCCTCAAGGCGTTCCGCGAGCGCCTCCTCCTCGGTCACCGTCTCCATGACGACTTGGTCCGATTCGTCCGGTGTAACGACTGGAGGTTCAGCATTTGGCCAAAACGCGAGCACGCCCGCCGCGAGAACGACGACTAGTGGAAGCCCCAGCCATTTCTTATCAAACTTGAACACTTGTCGCCATTCGGCTAAATCCGAATGTTGGATGACAGCCGACGAGAACGAACGAAAGCGGCGCTTGGCCGCTTTTTTCCCGTTCGCCTTCACTTCTAGCGCAAGACCTAGTCGATGGAAAGCAGCAGGCACTTTCATCCCGAGGAGCGGCACGATTCGTTCGCTCGCTTCTTCATAATAGTCATGGTCGAGGAGCGTCGTGATGACCTCAAACTCACTGGCGACAAGACGGAAAGAAGGGTCGTATTCCCCTTTACGAGCCAACCATTCCGTCATATCGAACAATGGAAGTTCGGATAGCTCTCGTTCTGCTAGTGTCCGGATATCCATTGACTCAGCCTCGTTCAGGATAGAGTGGGAACTTCGCAGTTAACGTTCGCACGTCTTGAAGTGCTTCTGCGAGTACCGACTCGTCTTCATGATGTTTGAGCACACGACCAATTAAGCGTGCCACTTCTTTCATATCCTCTTGTTTGAAACCGCGTGTCGTCATCGCCGCCGTTCCAAGACGAACACCGCTTGTGACGAATGGTGATGCCGGGTCGAACGGAATCGTGTTTTTATTAACCGTGATCCCCGCTGCATCAAGTGCGTGCTCCGCTGCTTTTCCCGTGATGTCGATGCCGCGAAGGTCGACGAGTAAGAGATGGTTGTCCGTTCCGCCCGATACGATTCGGAGTCCCTCTTCTTCAAGACCTGCCGCAAGGGCTTGCGCATTGGCGATGACTTGACGCTGGTAATCCTTGAATTCCGGTTGGAGTGCTTCACCGAATGCGACCGCTTTCGCTGCGATGACGTGCATGAGGGGTCCGCCTTGAATACCTGGGAAGATTGACTTGTCGATTGCTTTGGCGGACTCTTCTTTACAAAGAATCATCCCGCCCCGTGGTCCACGAAGCGTCTTGTGTGTCGTCGTCGTGACGAAATGCGCATGCTCGACTGGGTTCGGGTGCAGACCCGCCGCCACGAGCCCGGCGATGTGGGCCATATCGACCATGAGGTACGCATCCACACTATTCGCGATCTCGCGGAACTTCGCAAAATCGATTGTGCGTGGATAAGCCGAAGCCCCTGCCACAATCAATTTTGGCTTGTGTTCTTTCGCGAGCGCCGCGACAACGTCATAGTCAATGTGTTCTGTCTCTTTGTCTACACCGTATTCGACGAAGTTGTATTGGATACCCGAGAAGTTGACCGGGCTACCGTGCGTCAAATGACCGCCATGAGAAAGGTTCATCCCGAGCACCGTGTCTCCTGCTTCAAGCACCGTAAAATAAACCGCCATATTCGCTTGCGCACCAGAGTGTGGTTGTACGTTCGCATGTTCTGCACCGAACAATGCTTTCGCACGGTCGCGCGCCAAGTTTTCCGCAACGTCGACAAATTCACAGCCGCCATAGTAACGGCGTCCCGGATATCCTTCGGCATATTTGTTCGTCAATACGCCTCCTTGCGCTTCCATGACCGCTTCTGAAACAAAGTTTTCTGAGGCGATGAGTTCGATGTTGTCGCGTTGACGACCGAGCTCGTGTTGCATTGCCTCAAACAATTCCGCATCCTGCACTTTTAACTTCGTCGTGTTTACCATGTGAAGACCCCCTCTAAATGTCTAAAAATCAATATCCCCATCGTACCATATGCTTGTTTTTTTGGGTATCGCTATAATCTGACGGAAAGTTGGGTATCATTAGAAAGAATGCAACTGTGAGGAGGTCACTTATGATTGAGACAAAAGAAATGACGATTACACCGTTCGAACGTAAACGAACAGTCCGAATTTACACGCCTGCTGACTATGAGACATCGGAAAAACAGTATCCGGTCCTCTACATGCATGACGGACAGAACTGCTTTAATGACGAGGACGCGAGCTACAAGATGAGCTGGCGCGTAAGTGAATATCTGAACGACTCGAAGCGCGACTTAATTGTCGTTGCGATTGATAGTGCGCCAGGCGAACAACGACTTGATGAGTATGGACCATGGGAAAATCCCTTCATCGGGGAAAGTTTGCTCGGACGAGACATCGTACTCGGAGGGCAAGGTTCAGCCTATATCGAATACATCGCTCAGGAATTGAAACCTCAAATCGATGCCGACTATCGGACCATCCCGGAAGAAACGGCGATGATGGGCAGTTCGATGGGTGGGCTTATCTCCGTGTACGCAGCGTGTGTATATCCAGACATCTTCAAGCGGGTCGCTTCCCTGTCGTCCGCGTTTTGGTTCAACCAAACGGAGCTGGAACAATTGATTGAAGCGAGCGACGTGAAGGGCGTCGAGCGTCTTTACTTAGACGTCGGCGCCAAAGAAGTTGAGGAACCGATGGAGAACGGTCCGACGAACGAGATGTATCGCGAATCGAGCGAACGCGTGTATAACTTGTTAAAGGACAAGGTCGAACACATCCGTTTCGAAGTGATTGAAGAAGGCGTCCATAACGAACTTGCCTGGCGCGAGCGCTTCCCGATGGTCGTGTCGTATTTATTCGGTGAAGAATTATAATCACAAAAAAGCATCGCATCCGGTCGAAAAAATCGAATGCGATGCTTTTCATTTGTTTGGATATTGAGCCCGTGGCCCACCAATCAGTTTCGGTCTCGTAATCGCGAACGTGACGTACGCCTCCCCGAGATGCTTCGATGATAGTCGGACCGGAATGGCGACCGGCTTCAAATGCATCCCAATCAATGTCGAGCCGATATCAATTCCAGCATCTGCTTGAATCGATTCGACGACACACGGCTCATCGAAGATTGCATAAGCTTTCTCTGACATCGCTCCGCCGGCCGCGCGGACCGGGACGACTGTCACTTCAGTGAGGCCGAACTGTTTAAGTGTCCGGCGCTCAACGGTGAGGGCACGATTGATGTGCTCGCACCCTTGAAACGCCAGATGGACACCCGTCTTTTCTCTAAATTCAAGGAAGGCTTCCATCAACTCACTTGCGACGTCGATGGACCCCGCCTTGCCGATCTTTTTGCCAAGGACTTCACTTGTGGAGCATCCGATGACGAGAATACGCTCATCATGTAACGGAAACCGTCCGTTTAGCTCCGTTAATAATCCGAGAAGTTCCGTCTTCATCAGGCTCACTTCGATTCGTAAGCGCTCATCTTGCCGACACGATTTGAATGGCGACCACCTTCAAAGTTCGTATCGAGCCACGTCGTCACCAAGTCGAGTGCAAGACCAGGTCCGATGACACGCTCGCCCATCGTCATGATGTTCGAGTCGTTATGCTGACGTGTCGCTTTCGCGCTGAATGAATCATGGACGAGTGCCGCACGAATCCCTTTGACTTTGTTCGCCGCAATCCCGATTCCGATTCCCGTACCACAAATCAAAATTCCACGATCGAACTCACCAGCCGCGACAGCTTCAGCGACCGGGATGGCTACGTCTGGGTAGTCAATCGATTCAGCTGAGTGGGTCCCGAAATCTTTATACTCATGTCCAAGCTCTTCAAGCAAGGCTACAATTTCTTTTTTTAAGTTGAATCCGCCGTGATCGGCGCCAATTGCAATTTTCATTCGTTCATTCCCCCGTCTTCTTTGGTAGGCGTCTCGGTGGTTTCGTCACCTTTGACCCATCATTCGTTAATTTTAACACAAGTCGATTCACGAGTGGCTCAAGTTCATTTCGCACTTGGCGATAGACATTCATCGAGCCGCCGAACGGGTCGTTGATGTCTCGTTCAAGTCCTGTTACGAATTCATAGAGAGTGTACGTCCGCTCCCCTAAATCCGGGTATGTATCCCGGATTTGTTCACGGTGTGCACGCGTCATCGTCAAGATGATGTCCGCCCAGTTTCCTAACACCTCATCAAACGTTTGCGTGACATGATCGAGTTCAATCCCACGTTCTCTGAGAACTTGCAGTGCATTTTCAGAAGCATCGAATCCTTGCATCGTCCGTAGACCGGCAGAACGAATATCAAATTCATCTCCTGTCATTTTCGAACGGAGCAAGGCCATCGCCATCGGGCTTCGGCACGTGTTGCCACTACATATGAATAATACGCGTTTCATTGACATCGCGTGTCCTCCTCTATGTCTTTAGGCATCTTTCGTCGGTTGCACGACCTTCCCTCCGGACGCTTTGTATAAGCGGTTATAGACGGCTAACGCGACCCCGACCGGTTCAATCTTGTTCACATAAATCTCTTCGACATCTGTCTCATCAAATCGACGAAGGGCATCGTATAAACGTTGCGCCGCCACTTCCATCGAGGTACCGAGAGAAAAGGTAACTTCTGCCAATGTCGGCTCTTCATCAAATACGAGTGCACCGATACGCCGCCCCACTCGCTGACGCTCTTCGATGACACGCTCTAAATCTTCACGTGTGCCATCGACCAAAAAGACGGGCGCTGTCGGGGCATAATGCGTATATTTCATTCCCGGTGACTTTGGTGCGGCTTCTTCGTCACTTAAGTTGGCATCTAAAGCGACCGATCCAATGACGGCTTCGATTTCTTCTCGCGTCACACCACCAGGTCGTAAAATCGTCACCATGTCACCCGTACAATCGATGACGGTTGACTCGACACCGATTCCAGTTGGACCCCCATCAACAATCCCTGCGATTCGCCCGGCCAAATCATCAGCCACATGTTGAGCGGTGGTCGGCGAGGGGCGCCCAGAACGATTCGCACTTGGAGCCGCAAGTCCTAAACCCGACTCACGAATCAATTCAAGTGCTGCCGAATGGTTCGGCATCCGTAATCCGATGGAATCGAGGCCCGCGGTCACGAGCGATGAGGCTCGGCCGTTTGAAGGCAAGATGATTGTCAAAGCGCCTGGCCAAAACACATCCATTAAGCGTTTGGCAACGGGAGGGATCGAATCGGCGAACATTTTCGCTTGTTCGATTGAAGCAATATGGACGATGAGTGGGTTATCCGACGGACGACCTTTCGCCTCAAAAATCTTGCGAATCGCCATATCATTCATGGCGTCCCCCGCGAGACCATAAACGGTTTCTGTCGGCATGGCGAGGATTTCACCCGCTTGAAGAAGACGTACCCCCTCTTCAACCTCATTCGATTTAATCCATTTCGTTTCCATACGCAATCCCTTCCCTTACGGCATAGACGATACGGTCCTTACCGTTTATATCTTTTAAAATACCCGTTTCTGCTTCAGGATAACGTTCAGACAGCAATGATTTCACATCTTGTCCTTGGTTATACCCGATTTCAAACGCAATCAATTGCCAATCGGCACGTAAGACGCGCACTGATTCCGAAATGAGTTGACGATACATATCAAGTCCGTCCGCGCCTCCAAAGAGGGCTAGATGCGGCTCGTAGGCGACAACGGTCTCATCTAACAGCACTTCCGTTTCGATATAAGGCGGATTCGAGACGAGAATACGAATCGACCGATCGGCGATTGGAGCGAGCCCGTCTCCTTCATAAAAACGAACATTCGCACCGAGCGCTTCCGCATTTCGTTTCGCGACCACTATCGCTTCCGGAGAAATATCGACCGTGTGTACCCGGATACCGAGTTCTAAACTAAGCGTGATCGCAATCGCTCCACTCCCCGTCCCGACATCCACGATTTCATCGTCCGTTATGTGACGAATTTGACCGAGCACCCAGTCAATCAATTCTTCTGTTTCTGGCCTCGGAATCAAGACGTCGCGATTCACTTCGAAAGAACGCCCGTAAAACGGCGCTCGTCCAATCACATGTTGTACCGGTTCCCCGGTCAACATACGCTCAACGCCTTCCTCAAATCGTGTCGCCTCATCTTCCGACAGTTCATCCGACAGGCGGACGAGGAGACCAGTCCGATCAACGCGAAGCACATGCATGAGCCACCACTCGGCAGCCGCGTGGTCGCGCCCGGCTTCTGAAAGCCGTTTTTCTGTCTGTTTGAGTAGCGCGGCGACACGCATCATTCTGCATCCTCCATGAGACGTGCCTGTTCATCCATGATGAGTGCGTCGATGATGTCTTCTAGTTCACCCGCTAACACACGGTCTAACTTTTGGAGCGTTAAACCGATGCGATGGTCTGTGACACGACTTTGCGGGAAGTTATATGTGCGAATCCGCTCTGAGCGGTCACCTGTCCCGACAGCGGATTTCCGCTGTGCCGACAGTTCTTCCATATGCTCGCTCTGCATCTTGTCATACAGGCGTGCCCGAAGGACCTTCATCGCCTTGTCTTTATTTTTATGTTGCGACTTCTCATCCTGACAAGACACGACGAGGCCTGATGGGATGTGTGTCAAACGAACGGCAGACTGTGTCGTGTTGACTGACTGTCCACCTGGACCGGACGAGGTGAACGTATCGACACGCACATCTTTCATATCGATATGGACCTCGACATCTTCCGCTTCAGGTAAGACAGCGACCGTTGCCGTAGACGTATGGATTCGTCCACCCGATTCCGTAGACGGGACCCGTTGCACACGATGTGCCCCATTCTCAAACTTAAGTTTTGAGTAGGCACCAGCCCCATTGATCATGAACGTGACTTCTTTAAATCCGCCGAGCTCGGTATAGTTTGCATCGATCAATTCAACTTTCCAATTTTGACGTTCAGCGAATCGTGTGTACATCTTATAAAGATCTCCTGCAAAAAGGGCCGCTTCGTCTCCACCTGCCGCACCTCGGACTTCGACGATAACGTTTTTGTCATCGTTCGGGTCTTTTGGAAGTAACAAAATCCGTAACTTCGCTTCTAACTCTTTTACTTCCGGTTCTAAAAGCTGCATCTCTTCTTTTGCAAGTTCACGCATCTCGGCATCGAGCGTCCGGTCTTCGAGCATCGACTTCGCTTCCTTGAAGGCCTCACTCTTACCCTTATACTGCCGATACATCTGTACCGTCTCTTCTAACTGTGCTTGCTCTTTCGAATATTGTCTCAACTTCGTCGAGTCACTGAGCACCTCAGGGTCGGCGAGCATCTCATTCAATTGCATATAACGATCTTCTAATACACTTAAACGGTCAAACATGATGATCCGTCCTTTCTCCGTCAAATCAAACTCTATCTATTATAGCAAAAAAACGGACCGCCGAGGGCGGTCCGTCGATTCATCAGTCTACCACCGTATGGCGGACCGGACGTGGTTTATTCGGCACATCATGACAATGACGGCACCTCGGCTCATACGATTCTGAAGCTCCGACTAAGATGATCGGATCTTCATAACGAGCCGGTTTCCCGTCAATCAAACGCTGTGTCCGCGAAGCAGGTGCCCCGCAAGACAGGCAGATCGCCTGCAGTTTCGTCACAAACTCGGCACGGGACAACAGTTCAGGCATCATCGTGAACGGTTCACCACGAAAGTCCATATCGAGCCCTGCACAAATAACGCGTTTGTCCTCGTTCGCGAGCTGTTCGATGACATCAACGATGCCTTCATCAAAGAATTGCACCTCATCAATCGCGATGACTTGTGTTTCTTCACGTACGGCATCGTATAAGTCCTGGCTCGATGCGACAGGTACTGCCACGACCGAGTTGCCCATGTGTGAGACGACGTTCTCTTCATGATACCGGTCGTCGATTGCTGGTTTGAACACTTGGACCGGAATCTTTCCATAGTGAGCGCGGCGGACACGGCGAATCAATTCCTCCGACTTCCCTGAAAACATACTCCCACAAATCACTTCAATCCAACCATATCGGTTCGTCACATGCATCATTATTCTTCGCCCTCTCCATCGATAATCGCTTTCCGATTATACCTATCTTTCGAGTTGAGGAAAAGGGTTGACTTCTCTCAATTCCCATTAGCCGTGGACAAGTCCTTTATTCGTCGGCATTCGCTTCTTTTTGCTCATCAATTAATTTCAATTTGCGTGCGAGCGGTCGAATCGTGAGACCGTGCAACGTTACGGAAATGAAGACGAGTCCGAGGGTGAGCGGTAACATTTGCTTCGCATCTTCAATCCCAAGATGCGCGACCTCTTCGGCAAAGAATCCAGCAACCGTCATCGCCACGATACCACGTGGTGCAATCCAACCGATAAACCCTCGTTCCGCAAGCGGTAAGCCCCCACCGATCGTGGAAAAATAAATTGCTACCGGACGTACTAAGAGAAGGATGCCGGCAATCGTCAATAGAAGTGGCCATTGGAAAATATTCAATAGTTCCTCTCGGGACAGCGATGCCGTCAATAAAATGAATACAGATGAGATGAGCAAGATCGAAATATCTTCTTTAAATGATTGCAGTTCTTCAATAATTTCTTCATCCCGATGCTTCGTGTTGGCCATCGTCATCCCCATTGCCGTCACGGCAAGAAGCCCGACTTCGTGCATCATAAGCTCACTCAGTGAGAATAAGACGAGGACGGCCGTCAATGTGACCGAGGCACGAAGGTAACGCGGCACTTTTTCAGCGACAAACCACCCCATCAAGAGATGACCAAACAAGTAACCGAGTCCAATCCCTACGATACAAGCACCTGCAAAGAGGAGTTGCATCCATAAATCCATCCCTTCATATACGATGTAGCCAAGTCGTACGACGAAGAGACCAAGTAGCGCACCGACAGGATCCACGATAATTCCTTCCCACTTCAGAATCGCACCGACCCGATCTTTCAAATGCGCTTGGCGCAACAACGGAATAACGACGGTCGGTCCCGTCACGACGAAGAGCGCACCCATGGTCCACGCGACCACCCAATGCAACCCACCGACATATTGGATGAGTAGCGACGACCCGACAAACGACAAGGCAACCCCGACTGTAACGATTCGCACAATCGACCGACGGAACTGATTGATTTCGCTGAAATGAAGCCCGAGACTTCCTTCAAATAAGATAATGGCAACCGCAAACGATATGATAGGACTATATAGATCCCCTAATAATTCACGTGGGTCGAACAGGCCAAGAATCGGACCTGCCAATACTCCGGCGAGTGTCATAATGATGATTGCTGGGATTTGATAGCGCCATGCCAACCATTGTGACATGATACCGACTCCGATTAACAAGCTGATACTGATGAGTATAAATTCCATAAAGGCCCCCTCATGACATTCTTTCGTCTCTTTACCCGCGTTATTGTAACAAAAAACCGCCAAGGGCAATCCCTAGGCGGTGAGCATACAACTTTACGATTAACGTTGGTATTTCTTGTTGAAGCGCTCGATACGACCATCTGCAGATGCGAATTTCTGGCGACCTGTGTAGAACGGGTGCGAATCAGAAGATACATCGACACGGATGAGTGGGTACTCGTTTCCATCTTCCATCGTGATTGTCTCGTTAGAGTAACGAGTTGAACCAGTGATGAATTTGAATTCTGTCGTCGAGTCCATGAATACGACTTTACGGTATTCTGGGTGGATTCCTTGTTTCATTGCTTTTCAACTCCTTCGGCCCTAAGTATTCTTTCAACCTAGAGAAAGTTCACTAGAATATAATATCACCCAACTATAGGATTTACAAGTCTGATTTCGTTTTTTTCACTGGTCGTCTTTTTTTCTTATCTGCCTCAAGCGCAGCGAAAAAATCGAGGTTCGTTTTTGTCTCACGAACGCGACGTAAGAACTGTTCAACGAAGTCTGGAGACTCGTTCATCGTGCGACGAATCGTCCATAGTGAATCAAGTTCGCCCTTCCCAAGCAACAACTCTTCTTTCCGTGTACCCGATCGACGAATATCAATCGCCGGGAAGATGCGACGTTCAGCTAGTTTCCGGTCTAGATGAAGTTCCATGTTCCCAGTCCCTTTGAATTCTTCATAGATGACGTCATCCATTCGTGAACCGGTCTCAACGAGTGCCGTGGCAAGAATCGTCAAACTTCCTCCATCTTCGATATTTCGAGCTGCGCCGAAGAATTTTTTCGGTTTATGGAAAGCCGCCGGATCAATCCCCCCAGATAGTGTCCGCCCACTCGGCGGGACAGAAAGGTTATACGCACGAGTGAGACGAGTGATGGAGTCGAGTAAAATGACCACGTTTTTCTTATGTTCAACGAGACGCATCGCCCGTTCAAGTACGAGTTCCGAGATTCGTGCATGGTTTTCCGGTGTCTCATCAAATGTCGAGAACGCTACGTCCGCACCCGGTACCGACCGTTGGATGTCAGTCACTTCCTCTGGTCGTTCATCAATCAAGAGAATAATCAGTTCGACGTTCGGATGGTTCGTCGTGATTGAATTCGCAATTTCCTTTAAGAGTGAGGTTTTACCGGCTTTTGGTGGCGCCACAATCAAACCACGTTGTCCGAACCCAACTGGTGCAATCATATCCATGACGCGAACGGAAAGATGCTTCGGTTCCGTCTCGAGCTCCATTTGCTGTTCAGGATAAATCGGTGTCAGCGCCGGGAAATAATCACGCGAACGTGTCGAGTCCGTCGACTCACCATTGACCGCTTCTACACTCAACAACCCTTGAAAGCGTTCATTCTCTTTCGGCTTACGGACTTTCCCCGTGACAAGATCTCCGTTTCGAAGATTAAAGCGACGGATTTGTGAGGCGGCGATGTAAATGTCTTCGGAAGATTGGGAGTAATTGATTGGTCGGAGGAATCCGAAACCGCCGTCATTTTGGGACTGTGGGTTCGGTGGTATGATTTCTAAAATACCTTCGAGGAAATACAAATCTTTTGATTCTGCCTGTGACTTCAAGATACGAAACGTGAGTTCACGTTTCCGTGCTTCTCGAAAATTTGGTACTTTCACTTCTTTGGCGATCTCATATAGTTCTTTTAACGTCTTCGTTTCTAGTTCACGAAGCGTATAATTCTTTGCCGGTTCTGTCTGTTGACTCATTCAAGTCACCTATCTTTCTACATTTCATTACAAGAAGTATTCGAGTTTATGCAAACTTTTCATTTATGTTCTGCCATCATCTAACCATATTTTGTCCGTGCCGTCACTGTGCAAAAATCACCTTTTGTTCAACCGTTTCCCTCTTGTACAAATCCTTACACAGTAAATGATAGTTTTGTAACAAAATAAGTGCTATATCCACATATTGTTTCATTTCCATTACAAGAAAACGCTTTTTTGACTTGTGATTGAAAAATGCTATCGGTCTTGCGCATGATATAGTTTATTTGCACAGGAAACCGGGTATATCTCGCAACTTGTGCTCTACCTAATAATATTACTCGATTCTGTCATATAGCCACATATTGATTTTAAAAAACGGAGGGATTTATACAATGTTAAAGCGTATTGCATCTATCGTCGTCGCTGCCACTGTTGCTTTCTCGGGTCTCATGTTCTCAACAGGAGAACAAGCAGAAGCCGCTAAAGGAACTTTTGCCTACT
Source organism: Exiguobacterium sp. s101 (assembly GCF_018617835.1). Taxonomy (NCBI): domain Bacteria; kingdom Bacillati; phylum Bacillota; class Bacilli; order Caryophanales; genus Exiguobacterium; species Exiguobacterium sp. s101. Next base: position 222,302 of record NZ_JACSKX010000002.1, read on the forward strand.
CGAAAGTTAACGGTTTGAACATCCGTACTGCCCCGTCACTTACGTCATCGAAAGTTGTTGCGAAAATGGATAAAGGTCAACGCTATACATACCTTGGTAAATCCGGTTCGTTCTATAAAATCAATTATAAAGGCAAACATCGTTATATCTCAGCCTCTTCAAAATATTCTTACTTGAAACCTAGAACATCGACATCAACTTCAAAAACGGTTTCAACATCATCATCTAGCAAACGTTCAAAACTCGTCGCTGAGTCAAAAAAATATTTAGGTAAACCTTACCGTTACGGTGGAACATCAACTTCTGGATTTGACTGCTCTGGTTACACAGGATATGTTTACAAAAAAGCAATCGGGAAGACACTTCCACGTTCTTCACGTCAGCAATACTCAAGCGCGAAGAAAATTTCGAAGTCATCGATTCAAGCAGGAGATCTCGTCTTCTTCTCTCATTCAGGCGGTACGATTCATCACGTTGGAATGGCTCTTAGCAAAACAAAAATGATCAACTCAGAAACAGGTGGCGTCAAGTACGCGAGCTTCACTTCTGGATATTGGGCACCGCGTTACGTTGGCGCTGGATCATATCTCTAATACAACAGTAACACGACTCGGTTCATCGGAACCGAGTCGTTTTTTATATTTTCACATGTTCCATCAAATATTGCGAATCTTTCAGCACTGAGAATGTCCCATCCGTCTCTAGTACGACCGCTTCGACTTGATCAACAGGAGTCCCACTTGCACGAATCGCCTGAACGACTTCCATTTCTAATATTCGCTCCCTTTTTAAATACTCGTGTAGATAGTCCCCTCTATAGAACAGTAAAGTCGGCTCTGATTTAATCATTTTGTTCACTGTTGAATAACGCTTCGACAATTTCGCCAATATATATTGTAAGGCGACCAGTGTGCCAAACGCGGTCAACCCAGCGATTAAAGAAGTTTGTTGACTCGTCAAGGTCGTCGCTAAGATTGATCCTAATGCAACCGTCACGATAAAATCGAACGCATTCATTTTTGCCAACGTTCTTTTTCCGGAAACACGCAACATCAGAATGATTGAGATATACGCCCCAACCCCAGTCAAGACAATACGGATGATTGTCGATAGCTGTTCCATCTAACTCCTCCCTTATTTTTGTTTCAGCGCCCCTCTCGCGTTTGTTGCTGCAAAAACAATCATGAGTACACTCATCGTGCCAGCGACCGCAAGTCCTGCTGACAAGGCACCCCAATCAATCTCAGGTTGAGTCAGAACCGCCCGCATCCCTTCGAAAATATACGTCGTTGGATTGAATGTGGCGGCCACTTTCAGCCATTCCGCTTCAATCAACTCTTTCGGAACGAACGTGGTCGATAAGAAGATGAGTGGGAAGAACAAAAGTGTACCGGCCTGTGCTGCTTGCGCATTCCTCGTCTTCAGTGCAACACCGACAGAATACCCGGCGAACCCAAGTCCAAACCCGATGGCGAGTAGTACCGTGAAAAAGAATCCAACTGCCCCGACAGGAATCGTGAGACCAAGTAGAAAAGCGACAGCAAAGATAAGTAATGTTTGGACGAACAGTTGCAACATGCCAGCAATCATTGGTCCGAGCACGATGGACGTCCGAGTCGCAGGCGTTAACAGTAGCCTTGCGAAATAACCGCTTTCGATATCACGAACGAGCGCTTGCCCCGTCCCGCCTGCCCCACCGACTGCACCTGAAACAATCGATACCGGCAAGATGAAGTTCAAATAATCACTTCCCTCGAATTGTGGAAGAGAGGCCACACTCGATAAACCACTCGTATAGACGAGTAAAAAAAATACAGAAATAATCAAGTTCGGAATAAATGAAAACGGATTTCGAATCGTCGTCAATAAACTCCGCTTTGTGAATAACCATGTCTCAGTCCACATGAATCTCTCCCCCTTCATACGACTCTCCCGTTACCTTTAAAAAGACGTCATCGAGCGACGGTTGTTTCACGGTCAGACGTTCAGGTTGAAGTCGCTGTTCATCTAACGCACGAACAATCTCAGTCAACGTGACGTCGCGCAACTCGAAAGACACATGTGCCCCATCCGCAGTCGTATCAAATAACGTCGCAGCTGCTGCTGCATCCGATTCGCTTGAAAAGTCCATTGCGATTGTCTCATCACCGACAAGTTGCTTCAACTCATCAGCCGTCCCTTCACTGACGATTTGACCGTGATTGATGATGGCGATTCGGTCAGCCAATTCATCGGCTTCCTCTAAGTACTGAGTCGTTAAAAATATTGTCGTTCCAAACTCTTGGTTCAATCGTCTTACTTCGTTCCATATCTCGATTCGACTTGCCGGGTCGAGACCTGTCGTCGGTTCATCTAAAAACAACACCGTCGGTCGATGAACGAGCGTGAGTGCCAAATCGAGACGTCGCCGCATCCCTCCGGAATACGTACCACTTCGTCGATCTGCGGCATCCGTCAAAGACACGACTTTTAACAACTCATCTGCACGACGTCGTGCCTCCTCATTCGACATTTTGAATAAACGACCTTGTAAGACGAGCAGTTCACGCCCGGTCAACACTTTGTCAATGCCTGTCTCCTGTAAAGCGACTCCTATGGAAAGTCGAACATCTTTTTCTTGTTTGACGATATCAAATCCATTGACCCGAGCAGATCCTGACGTTGGACGAACAAGCGTCGTCAACATCTGCACCATCGTCGACTTTCCGGCACCGTTCGGCCCTAAGAACGCAAAGATTTCTCCTTCGTTTACAGAAAATGAAACATGATCTACAGCGGGAACATCTTTATATGTTTTCACGAGCCCTTCTACTTCAATCACCACACCCACCTCCTCACTATCCATTCCCGTTTTTAGATGTTTCATCACAAAAAAAGCCGCGGACGTTTGCACGTCCACGACTTCGCGTTATTCTGGCTTCATGACCATTTTTGGTTTTTTCTTGAGAGAGTGGTTCCCTTCAACAAAACGCACCGTACCAGACTTCGCACGCATAACAACTGAATGTGTCTGTCCACCTTGTGATGTGAATTGTACCCCACGCAACAATTCACCGTCCGTGACACCAGTCGCCGCAAAGATACAATCTTCACCTTTCACTAAATCATTTAGGAGTAGGATTCGATCCGTGTCTTCGATGCCCATGTCATGACAACGCTGTTTTTGAGCTTCGTCTTCTGGAAGCAAACGTCCTTGGAAGTCTCCTCCTAAACATTTCATCGCGACCGCTGCAATGACGCCTTCCGGTGCCCCACCTGAACCAAGTAACAAGTCGACACCTGTTTTCGCGAAAGCCGTATTGATGGCTGCGGCGACATCCCCGTCTGGAATCAGTTTAATTCGCGCCCCAGTCGTCCGAACGCGTTGGATGATTTCTTCGTGTCGATCCCGATGCAAAATCGTCACGACGACATCTTCCACGTTTTTCTTCTTCGCTTTTGCCACAATCTCAATATTTTCTTCAATCGAGTTGTCGAGGCTGACGAGACCTGCAGCTTCCGGTCCCACCGCGATTTTATCCATATACATGTCCGGTGCATGAAGTAGATCCCCCGCATCCGCAACCGCGAGGACTGCGAGCGCCCCCCACGTCCCTGTGGAGACGATGTTCGTGCCTTCTAAAGGATCGACTGCGACATCAAGACGCGAACCATAACCATTCCCGACCTTTTCTCCGATATAGAGCATCGGCGCTTCGTCCATTTCACCTTCCCCGATGACGACAATCCCCTTCATCGGAATCGTATCAAAGACATCTCGCATGGCTGTTGTCGCTGCATCATCTGCCTCGACCTTCAAACCTCGTCCCATCCAACGGGCTGAAGCAAGTGCCGCTGCTTCTGTCACCCGAACCAGTTCCATCGATAAACTTCTTTCCACCCGAAATCTCCCCTTTATGCCTCAGTGTGTTCTTCTAGCCAAACGAGCGCACCGAGTTGTTTTAATTTGCCGACGAAGTCGACATATGAATCATTTAATCGTTCTGCATGCAGTAATGTGGATTCTCCTGATGCTTGAAGTGCCGATAAGACAAGTGCCGCAGCACTCCTTGCGTCTGTACACTCCATCTCTGCGTTCGCAAGTTGGTTTCCCCCACGAATCACAGCCGACGCGTCTTCAAGTGTGATTTGTGCATTCATTCGACGCATCTCCGCAATATGTCGGAAGCGCTGGGCATACAATTTATCTGTGACAATGCTCGTGCCGTCCGCTTTCAACAAAGCGGCTGACATGATTGGCTGCAAATCACTCGGATACCCCGCATAATGAAACACACGAATATCCGTCGGCACAAATTCATTGGCGGTAACGGTGATTGACTCCTCACCGACTTCCACATTTGCACCAAAATCCAATAGTTTTTGTATGACACCCTCAAGATGTGTTGGAATGATTGATTGTACGGTCACACTACCAGATACGGCACCGAACATCATGAATGTTCCTGCCTCGAGGCGATCTGGAATCAATGTATGTGTACATCCGTGTAGCCGTTCAACCCCTTTGATGCGAATCTCATCTGTCCCTGCTCCGCTCACATGTGCCCCCATCGATGTCAACATCGTCGCTAAATCAACGACTTCAGGGTCACAGGCTGCATTTTCAATGACCGTTGTCCCTTTCGCTAAGACCGCAGCAAGCATCGCGCTTACAGTTGCCCCAAATGACCGTAAATCCAAATAAATTCGATTCCCGACGAGTTCTTCGACTCGGACATGATACAAACCAGATTCATTCTCAACGTGTATTCCGAGCCGTTCTAGTGCTTTCACATGCAAATCAATCGGTCGTGGACCAATCGCGTATCCTCCAGGTAGCCCAACTGCTCCTTTTCCGAAACGAGCGGCGAAGACACCAAGTAAATAGACAGCGGCACGAACTTTCCTCGTCTCGGAACCGAGAAGGGGCATCGCAACCGCTTCATTCGAATGAATGGTCACCTGCTCGCCATCGCGCTCCACTCGAACCCCTAGCTCTGTCAACAGATTGACCATCACTTCTACATCTTCAATCATCGGGACGTTTTCAATCGTCACCGACTCTTCCGTGAGAAGTGCAGCCACAAGGCAAGGAAGAGCGCTCTGTTTCGCTCCGCTAATCTCGACGGTTCCTTCTAGTTTTTGCTGCCCAACGATATGGAGAATTTCCACGCTGATCAAAACCTTTCTACGACGGACTTATTTGGATTGAGCGTTGTTCCAATCCGCTAAGAACTGCTCAATACCTTTGTCTGTGAGCGGATGATTCATCATCTGTTCGATGATTTTGTATGGTACTGTCGCAATGTCAGCCCCAAGGAGTGCGGCTTTCGTCACGTGAATCGGGTGACGTACAGATGCCGCGATAATCTCTGTCTCGATGCCATGAATCGCAAAGATGTTCGCAATCGTCTCGACTAAATCGAGTCCATCCTGTCCGATATCATCTAATCGTCCGATGAATGGAGAAACATACGAAGCTCCGGCACGCGCTGCGAGTAACGCCTGATTCGCATTAAAGATGAGCGTGACGTTCGTTTTGATCCCGAGCTCTTTGAACTGTTTCACTGCTTCCATTCCCGCTGAAGTCATCGGTACTTTTACTGTAATATTCGGCGCAATAGCGGCAAGTTCCTTTCCTTCTTCCACCATACCCGATGCATCGAGTGCAATAACTTCAGCGCTGACCGAGAGATCCCCGACGATCTCACAGATTTCACGAAGTCTTGTATGGAAATCGACACCTTCTTTGGCAACGAGCGATGGATTCGTCGTCACGCCTCCGATGACGCCCATCTGATGGGCCTTTTTAATGTCTTCCACATTCGCTGTGTCAATAAAAAAACGCATATGTGTGTCCTCCTCAAGTTGTGATCGCTTACAATCTCTATTATGAGGAAAGACTTGGCGAATTACTACACCCTTTGTTAGATTCGGAACGAGACGACAGAGAGAATATAAAAAGTCGGTCCTCATAGAGAACCGACTTGATCAAGCAGGATTATGCTTGGTTGCTTGAACCAAACTCACGCATCTTACCAGTAACGACGTTGTAGATCGCTTCAATACCAGGTCCGATGATTTTACGTGGGTCATATACTTTTGCATCAGCAGCAACTTTCTCACGTACGGCACGAGTCCACTCTTGTTGGCACTCTGTGTTAACGTTAATCTTACTGTGTCCGAGCTCGATTGCTTTTTTGATTTGGTGCTCAGGAATTCCTGATCCACCGTGAAGAACGAGTGGAGTTTGAGTCGCTTCTGCGATTTCTTCCATCTCTTTGAAGCCGAGGTTTGGCTCGCCTGCGTATTCTCCGTGTACAGAACCGAGTGCTGCAGCAAGTGCATCCACTTTCGCTTCTTTGACGACACGTACGCACTCATCAAGATCAGCGTATTGTACACCACCGACTACGCCATCTTCTTCGCCGCCAACTGTACCGACTTCTGCCTCAACAGAAGCACCTTTAGCGTGCGCGTACTCGACAACTTGCTTCGTCATTTCGACGTTTTCGTCGATCGGATGGTGTGAACCGTCAATCATGACTGATGTGAAGCCAGCGTCAATCGCTGCTTTACACTTATCGAATGAAGAACCGTGGTCAAGGTGGATTGCAACTGGAACAGTGATGCTGTAGTCGTGCATGAGACCTTCAACCATTTTGACAACTGTAGTGAAGCCACCCATGTATTTCGCTGCACCTTCTGATACACCGAGGATTACTGGTGATTTCTCGTCTTCCGCAGCGCGAAGAATCGCTTGCGTCCACTCGAGGTTGTTAATGTTGAATTGGCCGACTGCATACTTGCCTTCGAATGCTTTATTAAGCATTTCTGTCATTGATACTAATGGCATAATGACATCCTCCTGTCTGTTCGCTATTATACACGTTTAGGGAAAGTACCCCCGTGCAATTCGTTCCCATTATAACACACCGTAAAACATGTGCCTATGCTATTCGGGCATAGAAATGGCTCGGCGCAAGCGTTTACATATGTCATCTTCGTGACGAAATGTCAGATTTTCAAGACTTCCTTCACTTTTTCAATCATCCCGTATATATCAAACGGTTTTTCGAACTGCGCGATTATTCCAAGTCGACGTACTTCTTCAATCACCGCTTCTTCTCCAAACGCCGTCATAATCATTACAGGCGTTTCCAACTTCTCTTCGCGCATTCTTCGCAACACTTCATGCCCAAGCATTCGAGGCATGTTCATATCGAGCAAGACTAGGTCGTATCGTTCCCGCTCTAAAAATTCCCAGGCGCTGATGCCGTCTTGTGCCGAGTCCACATCTACACCCATGTTTGTGAACACTTGCGCGAGCATCGTACGAATACCATCCTGGTCATCCGCAATCAACATCCGTGACATGCATGTCCCTTCTTTCATTCATCGTTTTCCATAATCAAACAATTTAACCATACCAAACTCATCTTTTTTTCGCGATGCCTATCTTTTGAAATCAAGGGAACGATGACTCAGATGTATCTTCTTGTTCCTCCTTTAACTGTTGTGGTACCTCTAAATCACTCACTCGTTCATAGTCGGTCACTTCAGGATTCTCCTCTTTCACAAACACTTTCAGATATTCACCTTCCGCTAGTAATGCAGAGGTTGTTATGGCTAACGGGCGCTTTTTCCCATCCGCATCGTATCCAATCAGGTCATAGCGATAACCATCAGAGACTTTTGTCGCCACTTCCGCATTAGGTACTTTGACATAATAAACGTCCGCCAGTAGACGATTCGGGTCGACATAGCGCCAACCAATCCCTAATAAAACGCCGATTAACAATACGGCGATGAGATTTCGCTTCATAAAAAGTTCTCCTTCGATATAAGAATCACTACCTATGTAGGTATACCGTTATTCCGAAGTCATGAAACCATTCCACAAAAAGAGGTTCATCCTGTTTAGAATGAACCTCTCGGGCGCTACGTTAAACTTTAGGACTCGACTGTCACTGGAACGACTGCGATTTCAATCTCCTTCTCGACCTCTTCACGTTCCTCTTTCAAGCGTTCATCTGACCATTTGAAGACGTCAGCCATGCATCGAAGCACACCGTCTTTATACTGACGGACAAAGTCGATATCAAAGAACATCGCCCCAGTCCGGCGAATCAAGAAGTCGATGGCCCGAACGACCGACTCTTCTTCAATCCCGTAGACTAACTGCGCGTAGACAATTTCCGGAAGATCATACGCATTGGAGTCCATCCGTTCAATAACGCGGTCAATATTCGAACCGTATAGACGAACGAGTTCTTCCGCGTGGTTTGCGTCTAGACCATGATTTTGAAGTTCTTTCGTTTTCTTCTCGAGGAAATCGTTGAAGCCTTTCGACCCGCCGACATGACCACCTGACATTGGCATATGCTTCGTCCGACTCGCCAAGTAAACGACACCGTCCTCTTCTTTCAATAATTTAGCGACAAGGTCGACGACCGTTTCTGACATCTTCCGATACCCTGTCAATTTACCACCGGCAATCGTGATCAAACCGCTGTCTGACTGCCAAATTTCGTCCTTACGTGAAATTTCAGAAGGGTCCTTTCCTTCCTCATAAATCAACGGACGAATACCTGCCCAGCTCGATTCCACATCGTCTGCCGTGACATGGACGTCAGGGAACATATAGTGAATGGCATCCAAAATATAATCGCGGTCTTCTGTCGTCATGCGTGGATGGGCTTTGTTTTTATCAAAGAACGTGTCCGTCGTTCCGACGTACGCTTTGTTTCCGCGCGGAATCGCGAAGACCATACGCCCGTCTGGTGTATCGAAATAAATTGCCTGTTTGAGCGGGAATTTCGATTGATCGATGACCAAGTGAATCCCTTTTGTGAGGCGAAGTTGTTTCCCTTTCTTCGAGTTATCCTCTTCTCGTAATTCATCGACCCACGGGCCCGTCGCATTGATGACTTTCTTCGCATATACGTCATACGTCGACCCGTCAATCTGGTCCTCGACGTGTACACCAGCCACTTTACCGTTCTCATAGATCAATCCAGTTACTTTTGCATAGTTCATAAGAAGCGCGCCGTGATTCGCGGCCTCTTTCGCCACTTCGATTGTCAATCGTGCATCATCCGTCCGATACTCGACGTAGTATCCACCACCGACTAAGTCATCTTTTTTGACGAGTGGTGCTTTTTTGATGACTTCATTCGGCTTGAGCATCATGCGACGTTCTGCCCGTTTGACGCCTGCGAGGAAGTCATACACCATGAGTCCGATTGAAGTTGAGAAAGGACCAAACGTGCCTCCCTTGTGCATCGGTAATAGCATCTGTTCCGGTGTCGTGACATGTGGACCGTTCTCATACACGATGGCACGCTCTTTCCCGACTTCTGCGACGAGCGCCACTTCAAATTGTTTCAAATAGCGGAGTCCCCCGTGAACAAGTTTCGTCGAACGGCTTGACGTCCCGGCCGCAAAGTCTTGCATTTCGAGAACCGCTGTCTTCATCCCACGTGACGACGCATCGAGCGCAATCCCTGCTCCGGTTATCCCTCCACCGACAACAAGAACGTCATGACGTTCGCTTGTCAGTTGTTCGTATCGTTTCGCTCGTTCTTTCGCTGAGAAATTTCTGATTTCCATCTTATTCCCTCCTATAGTAAGTACGGTTCAATGAATAGAAAAAGAGACCACAACAAAAACAAGGCTTCCCCCTTCTGTTGTGGTCTCTCTATTGTCTCGAACCGAATATCAACTTTTCTCCTGTATTATACCCTATTCTTTTCAGTTCAATCATCTCTTACGCTTGCGCAATCTGTAATGTGTTCATTCACAAGCATCCGACTCGCATTTTTGAGTCGAGAAGCTTAGACTTCAAGGTATCATGTTGAAGGAGGATTTCAGATGAAACGTATGTTACAACCTTTTCAATTCAAAAATGGCGTCGAAGTACCGAACCGACTCGTCTTGGCTCCGATGACACATTACTCATCAGAACCAACGGGCGAAGTATCCGAGCATGAGCTCGCCTACTATCGGAAACGGGCGCAAAACGTCGGGCTTGCGATTACAGCATGCGCGTACGTGACAGAAGACGGGAAAGGTTTCCCGAACGCATTCGGGGTCAATGACGACAAATTCATCCCGGGTCTCCGTCAATTGGCGGAAAGTTTAAAAGCGGAAGGTGCAAAAGCCATCCTTCAAATTTTCCACGCCGGGCGTATGTCACCACCTGAACTCGTCCCGAACGAACAACCTGTCAGTGCAAGTGCTGTCGCGCCTGTCCGAGAAGGCGCCGTCACACCCCGTGCCCTTGAGACATCAGAAGTCGAAGCCATTATCGAGGCGTTCGGTGAAGCGACACGTCGTGCCATCGAATCCGGGTTTGACGGAGTCGAGATTCACGGGGCGAACACATACTTGATTCAACAATTCTTCTCACCGCATTCGAATCGCCGTGAAGATCGCTTCGGTGGTGATGTTCATGGACGTTTGACGTTCCCACGCGAAGTCATTCGTCGTGTCAAAGAAGCAGCTGAAGATGCAGAAGACTTCCTCGTCGGTTATCGCTTCTCACCAGAAGAAATCGAAGAACCAGGAATCACACTCGACGACACGGATGTGTTGCTCGATATGATTTTAGAAGAAGGTGTGGATTATATTCACGCTTCTCTTTGGAACTTCAATACAGCCTCTATGCGTGACGAAAACGTCACGGAACGTTCGATTGACCGCATCGCCAAACGCATCAATGGTGCCATCCCACTCATTGGAGTCGGACAACTCCAACGTCCTGCTCAAGTCGAAGATGCACTCGACGTTGTCGATTTCGCCGCGCTCGGTCGTGAACTCATCATCGACCCTGAATGGCTCGAAAAAGTGAAGACGGACCGTGAAGATGACATCGAGACAGAACTCGACTTGGATAAACAAGCCGAACTTGCTGTCCCGGCCCCACTTTGGAATGCGATCACGACTCGTGCCGGGTGGTTCCCGATTAAAGATCAAAAAGTGAAGTAAAAAAATGAACCCGCCGTTTATCACGGTGGGTTCAATTACTATTCCAAAGTCAAGAGCTCACTCATCGTCACAAATGTGTATCCTTCACGTTTCAGCGCATCGAGAACTTTCGGCAATCCCTCGGCTGTAGACTCATGAATATCGTGCATCAGTACAACAGCATTCGGATGGACATTATCCATAATCAAGCGATACATTTGATCGGCATTACGATGACTCCAATCAAGAGAATCGACTGTCCACAACGCAAGGGTCTGCTCCCTTGTTTTAAGAATTTGCTCAATCATTTCATTTTTTGCTCCGTATGGTGGACGAACTAATGCTGAACGTCCTCCTGTCAGCCTCTCAATTCGTTCATCAACCTGTTTGAGTTCAACTTCCATTCCCTTCTCAGACAATTGTGTCAAATCCGGGTGATGTTCAGTATGGTTTGCTAGCTCATGTCCTGACAACGCTACTTGCTTCGCCACATCAGGATAGAATTCCATCTGACTCCCTAACATAAAGAACGTAGCACGCGCTTGGTATTTCTCAAGTGCCTCAAGAATGTTAGGTGTGACTACCGGATGTGGTCCATCATCGAACGTCAGCGCAACATATTTCCCATTGGGTTCAAGCGGCTTATTTGAGGGACTCATGATTGGAGAATCCTCTTCTTGTGCAGCGGACGCATTTAATTTGGATAACAAAAACGGCTCAACTTCCTTCATCGGGATATGAACTTCTACCACACCCGCTGCTCCCGCTGTCACTTCATACTCATCAAACATGACAACTAGACCAGAGGATGTCAGTATCCACTTCGTCGATTTAGGGTGTTTAATCGCTTCACGTAACTGATCTTCAAATACGTATTCTTGATTTTGCAATTGTGTGATGACGCTACTCTGAAACCATTCTAAAACATGTTGATCATCACGTAAGACATCATCCCATTCAATGAATGTACCGTCCGAAAGGTTCAACCGAAATACATCGACGTTAGTTTGACCATTCGCTCCACCGGTGAATGCATAAGTATAGGCGACTAGCGTGTATTCAGTCTGATTCGTTTGATATGTATCGGTCTGGATATTTAAGTGACCCTTTTGACCGTGATTAGGGGTTAAGTTGTGTTGAAACGCTTCTTTCTTTTCTAAAATGAACGCATCAAGCTCATCGTTTAGCACTTCATAATCTGTTCTTGGAAGAGAGATTGCTGTCGTATATGCTTTTGCTTGTTCACTTTCTACCGTTAAATGTAACCCGGGGTATTGTCCAGTAAAGGATGATGTCGGAACTTTTTTAATCGTCGGGGCGGATCCGATGATGTAATACCATGTACCCATTCCAATCAATAACATCAAAATAACTAACATGTGTCGTTTCATTCTTGCTCTCTCCTATTTAATTTCATCGATTCGATTGTAACAAACTCATTACGACTGAAATCGTCAATATGGTGACAAATATATACAAAATCATACAAAACAGGTACGAAGTCTTTAAATAGATTTCGTACCTGTTTTCATCCATATGAAAGTCCTCACCTTATTCGTGTGTCTCGTTCGAATCCCCTTTTTTTCGTTTGCGCCAAATGAACGCGAGGATTAAGACGAGCAAACTCGCCATGACGGAAGCGATGGCGATTGGACTCGAATCCGTCATAAACAATTGTCCGATGGAGACAGAGTAGGCAAGCCCGAACGATGTGACGAGTTTCGCGCCGAACGCGATGCCCGCGAAACGCGGGAACGGCACGCGGCTAAACCCGGCGGCGAGACAAATGACCTCGTCCGGTAAAATCGGAATAATGAACAAGACGAGCAAGATGCCAAGGCCATACTTCTCGACATATCGATCGTACGTCTTCAACTTCTCCTTATCGACCCAGCGGATGATTCGCTCTCGGCCGAATCGTGCCAATCCATACATGACGAAGATACCAAGCGTGGTCGCAATACTCCCAACCAGAGCGGCACGAAATGGACCGAGCGCCACACTCCCAATCGGCACACTGACCGCTTCTGGGACCGGTAAGGCGATTGGCTGTAGAAAGCTGAATGCCGCGAACACCCAAACCGCCTGACGCTCATACTGTTCTAATAGACGATCCAGTCCATACGTATCGTATAAGACAAGTCCAAATGATACGTAATAGACGAACATGAAGATTAAAAAAAGAGAAAATGTGATTTTCCACATCTGCTTCAAGATGACATTCGAGCCGTCGCGTATCGCTCGAAGTAGCCCGCCCGAGAGCGCGAGCAAGACAACGCCCGTCCACCCGAGTTGATACGGCAATAGGAGGGAAGGTAAGACAACGAATGGCAACAGACTGAGCGCGACAAGCCCCAATCCATATCCAAGATAAATCGAATGTCGTTCTTTCATGAGCCACCACCCTCTCCCCGTTCTACTTCTAGTGTACCCAGAAAGTGAAGGTGATGTATCCTGCCAAGGACGTCTTGCACCTCATGCTTTTGATGTAGAAAAGCCACGATTCAATCATATCGTGGCTTTCGTACGTTGCTTATTCTCCAAGTGATGCTTGGATGAAATCATGGAATAGACGTTGTGGGCGTTCCGGACGTGAGATGAGCTCTGGGTGGAACTGTGATGCCACGAACCACTTGTGTTCTGGAATCTCAATGATTTCCACGAGACGACCGTCTGGGCTCGTACCTGAGAACTTGAATCCTTCCGCTTCGAATGCTTCACGGTATTCGTTATTGAACTCATAACGGTGACGGTGACGTTCGTATACGAGTTCTTGGTCGTATGCCGCGTGTGCTTTCGTCCCTGTTTCAAGTTTACATGGGTACAATCCGAGACGGAGTGTACCTCCAAGGTCTTCGATGTCTTTTTGCTCTGGAAGAAGGTCGATAATCGGATACGGTGTCGATGGGTCGATTTCAGCCGTATGTGCACCGTCCAACTTCAAGACGTTACGTGCAAACTCGACCGTAGCAAGTTGCATCCCGAGACAAATCCCGAAGAATGGAACGTTGTTTTCACGTGCGAAACGTGTCGCTTCGATTTTCCCTTCGATTCCACGCTCACCAAATCCACCTGGGACGAGGATACCGTCTGCATCACCAAGGATGTCCGAGACGTTTTCAGCCGTCACGTCCTCTGCGTTGACCCAGTCAATGTCGATATCTGCATTAAACGCATAACCCGCATGCTTGAGCGATTCTGCGACCGAGATATAGGCATCACGCAATTCGACATATTTTCCAACGAGTGCGATTTTCACTTTCTTCTCAAGATGCGTGACCGTGTGAACGAGTTCTTTCCATGCCGTCATATCCGCAGCCGGTGTGTTGAAGCCGAAGTAATCGTTGACAAGTTGGTCCATCCCTTGTTTTTGAAGGTTAAGTGGTACTTCATAAAGCGTCGATGCGTCTTGCGCCTCGATGACTGCTTCTTTACGCGTATCACAGAAGAGCGCAATTTTCTCACGCATGTCTTCCGGAATATCATGCTCCGTGCGGAGGACGATGATGTCTGGCTGAATCCCGTAGCTGCGAAGTTCTTTGACGCTATGTTGTGTCGGTTTTGTTTTCAATTCGCCTGCCGCGCGGAGGTAAGGAACGAGTGTACAGTGGACGTACATGACGTTCTCTTTGCCGATATCATTTTTCACTTGGCGAATCGCTTCGATGAACGGAAGGGATTCGATATCCCCCACTGTTCCACCGATTTCTGTGATGACGACATCGGCGTTCGTTTCGCGTCCCGCACGGAAGACACGGTCTTTGATTTCGTTCGTGATATGCGGAATGACTTGAACCGTTCCGCCGTTATAGTCTCCACGACGCTCTTTCTTCAAGACAGTCGAATAAATGCGCCCTGATGTGACGTTCGCGTTTTGCGACAAGTTGATGTCGATGAAACGCTCATAGTGTCCGAGGTCAAGGTCAGTCTCCGCACCATCATCTGTGACGAATACTTCTCCGTGTTGATACGGGCTCATCGTACCTGGGTCGATGTTGATATATGGGTCAAACTTTTGAATCGTCACGTTGAGTCCACGATTTTTGAGTAGACGTGCGAGTGAAGCTGCCGTGATCCCTTTACCGAGCGAAGAAACTACCCCGCCTGTTACGAAAATGTACTTTGTCATGTTTCTTTCTCCTCTCTTAAATACCAACCGTCGGAAAACGAAAAAACAAAAAAAGCAAAAGTGCCCCCGTGAATGGAGGACACTTTTGCTGCATCGTTACGTGCTAAACTAGCCCATGACTAATTTACGCCAGAGACGATACAGTCGTCAAGATATTATTTTTTCTTTTTTTCATGTTGTTCAAAATCATTAAAAAAGAAAAAGAGACACGCCTAGCCGGGCCCAATGCCCGGCTTTTTGCGGTCTCTTATAAATCATCCTCGTCTTCGAGATCGAGGTCGTCGTCCAAATCATCATCCTTGAAGTCATCTAGGCCATCAACTTTTTCTTGTTCGCCCGCATCGTCAAATTCAGTTGAATCGTAATCTTCAACTTTTGCGAATACATCCAAGTCATCTTCGATGTCGACGATACCTTCGTCTGCCTCTTCGAACTCTTCTTCGAATTCGTCAAGTTCACCACGTTGACGTGCTTCGATGACGAGATCTTCATCCGACTTGTCGAATGGATACCATACGCGAAGCGCCCAGCGGTTTGCACCTAAGTTGACGAACAACCCGTCGATGTTCAAATCGGTGTAAAGTTGTGCGATTTTCTCGAGTTCTTCCTCTTCACTCGCAAACGTATAATTTTGCTTGATTTTTTCGCGAATCTCATCAAAAGAAACAGGCTGCTCGCCAGTTTCTTGGAGAAGTTCATAAACGAAATCAATCAACGATTTATTCATTAAAGGACACTCCTTTTCCGTCACTAGTTAAACATCACTCCTCATTATAAACAAAAGCGATATGAAAAAGCTAGAGTAAATTATGATTCGTGTGATGTCTTGGCTTTGATTCGGAACCAGTACAGACTAATCAATCCGATAGTGAACTACTCGCCACTTATTTGCTTCGCAAATTGAAGTGGGAGCTTCTTGGGAAGACCGCACTTTTACTAGCCACGGTTGTTTACCAAGCTCGTCGGATGGTTCCCACCCTGAAGGAATTCGTTTTAGTTTGCCAACATCAACAGGTTGATGCCCGCATTAATGTCGCGGTCATGATGAGCGCCACACGTACACGTCCATTCGCGTACATCCACTGTTTTCTTCTCGCCTTTTTCGCCGCAGGAAGAGCAGATTTGCGTCGATGCGTACCATTGATCCGCCTTGATGAGCGTCCGTCCGTAGAACTTACACTTGTATTCTAGCTGTCGGACGAACTCATACCAACTGACGTCGGCGATCGATTTGGCGACCTTGTGGTTCTTCATCATGTTGTTCGATTTCAATGTCTCCACGACGATGACTTGGTTCTCGTCAACGATTCGTTTCGACAATTTATGAAGAAAGTCTTTGCGTTGGTTTGCGATTTTCTCGTGTCTCCTGGCGAGAATCAGCCTGGCCTTCTCTCGGTTCTTGCTCCCGATCTTCTTTCGTGACAAAGCGCGCTGCGCCTTCTTGACCTTCTCTTCCGACTTGCGAAGGAAGCGAGGATTGTCAATCTTGTTTGAAACCATCTCGTCATTTGTCATGATGGCGAAGTGTTCAAGGCCGAGATCGATACCGATTTTACTTTTGGCAGGAATCCAATTTTTCTCATCTTGATCGACGAGGATGGAGACGAAGAACTTGCCCGTCTTCGTCATCGAGACCGTCACGGACTTGATGACCCCCTCGAAAGGACGATGTTGGTTGAACTTCACGAAGCCGATCTTAGGGAGTTTCACCTTCCCGTCCTCGATCCGGACGCTACCGTTCTGATTGTTGGTCGTGTAGGAGGCGCGGTCACTGTGCTTCGATTTGAACTTCGGGAAACCGACAGACCTGTCCCGGAAGAAGTTGGCGTATGCCTTGTTCAGATCCATCTGGGCGTTGGCAAGGGACAGACTGTCGACCTCTTTCAAGAAAGGGAATTCGGGCTTGTACTTCGCCGGGGTCGGGAGCTTCTGTTTCGCGTCAGGCTTCAGCTTCGACTCTTCATGCAGCCGGATACGCTCTTCGAGCATCTTGTTGTACACGAAACGGACGCAACCGACCGTCTTTATGAAGTATTCTTGGTGTAGCTTTGTCGGATATAGTCGAAACTTGTACGCCTTCAGCAACGTGATCACTCCTTCCCTTGTTTTTCGATGTATTGCCTGATGACGTCGATCGTCACACCGCCGGTCGTCACGAGGCAGTAGCTTCGAGACCAGAACATTTCTTTCCACAGTCGTCTCTTGACGTGTGGAAAGTCTCGTTTGATCAGTCGGCTGCTGGCGCTCTTGTAGGCGTTCAGAAACTTCGACATCTCTGTGTTCGGGTGGGCTTTGAACAACACATGGACGTGATCACCGTCATGATTCCATTCGGCCAGTGTGATATGGTATGACGCGCCGATCCGTTCGAACGTTCGTCTCGCGAACTCCGAGACGTCGTCGTCAATCACCTTGCGTCTATATTTGACTACCAAGACGAGGTGATAATCCAGAAGAAAGACTGAATGTTTATTTGTATCCATTTTCATTGATATATCAGTCCTTTTGATTGGTTGCACTGATTATATCAAGCACATATATTTTTGCCAAGACGGGCGATTCATCTCCCATCTACGCTGGGCTTCGCCCCCAGACGCTTAGAGGAGGGAGAATTCTCGCCTACTATTGTTAAAAACGTGTTTTTTGAACCGCGTCGACCGATGACATACACCTACAGTAAAAGACCTGACATACTGGCCACATAAAAAATTAAAAATGGAATGAGACGTCCGACACCTTCTTCGACCGCCATGATGGATAAGAACAAAATCTGTGGAAGAATTTGACTACTTAGGGCACTTACAATCGTCAACAGGATCACTATGTTTTTCATAAGTCCACCCATCACTGAAACTGGAATATTCTACTCCTCATTTTTCCTTTTCCAGTTCTATTTGTCGATGAACCTGTTTTGCAACACATTGACTTCTTAGCTTCTTCATATTTCTGCCGATATAGAAGAGAACGCCACTTTAGATATGAAATAGAAGGAGAATAAAAATATGGCATTTTTTCTTAAGACAACCTCAAAAGATTTCGTTGCTTCCGAAGGCTTTCCTGAGATTCACACAATCGCTAAACCAGCCGACTCGAGCTTAAACGGGCGCGCACACTATATGGGATATACATCATCTCAAGTGAAACGGCTACAAGACATGGCTCCACTCGTCGAGTCCGTCCTAGACGAGGTACTCGAAAATGTACTTGACCACTTAATGCTTCAACCAGAGATGGTTCAAATTGCGAATGGCTCGTCGACACGAGAACGTTTAAAAAATGTATTTGCTGCTTATTTCCGTAGTCTGTTAACCGGGAACATCGATGATAAATTTTTAGCAATGCGGAAGCGAATGGGACAAACCCATCACCATTTTTCAGTCCCCGTCGTCTGGTTTTTGGCAACATACTCGGCGTTTAACACCTTGCTCATCCCGAAAGTGGTCGAAACGTATCAACACGATCCGGCCGTTCTGACCGAATCCCTTTTGGCTCTGTCACACGCGATGAACTTGGACGCTCAAATCGTGACCGAACAATATGTGAACGCCCGTCTCGATGAGCTTGAGTCTGCGAACCAATCCCGTGCCGCTCTATTAAGTGACGTGTCACGCGTCAGTACAGAAGTGGCGACGACAATGGAGCATACAGGGCAAGCTATGTCCGATACAAGCAATCGCGCTCATCAAGTCTTGGCAGAGACGGAACAAACAGAAAAGATGAGTCGCCACTTGATGACGTTGACTCATACAAGTGGAGAACAAATTGAACAGATGGAAGCTGAATTCAAACAGTCGGCTACCTATGTCGATACCTCACTCGATCGAATAACAGCTTTGAAGGACGGTTCTCAAGATATCGTCAGCATGACGCGAAGCATCGAACAAATTGCCAATCAAACCAACTTACTCGCCTTGAACGCTTCGATTGAAGCGGCCCGTGCAGGTGAACACGGCAAAGGGTTCGCCGTCGTCGCCACCGAAGTACGCACACTCGCGGAGAACGCGAAACAACTGAGCAGTCAAATCAATGCGCTCATTCATGAGAATGAGGCGAACATCGCGGCTCTCCTCGATCAAATGGGTCACATGCATCGGACGAACGATGAAGCGATGCGTCAACTAAACGCCGTCAAAGTTGGGTTTTCGACCGTCCAAGAAGAGATGGGACAATACGTCCTTTCTTTCGAACGAAACAAACAAGACCTCGGGCAGATGGTCGAAACCATTTCATCCATCAACGAGACGACACAAGGGTTATCTCACTTGACCTCCTCTCTTTTATCTACTTCCGAAATGCAGTAAACAAATAAGGCACGGTCCGCGGACCGTGCCTTCCTGTATTATTGGACAACCGGTTCTGGGATCACGATGGCTTTCAGCGAACGATCGAGCAATTCGACGACGTCGAACGTGCCGACCGTCTCATCGACTTCCTTCGCTTTCGTTCCATCTGACAACATCGTCAAGCAGTACGGACACGCCGAACCGATGACGGTCGGTTTCGTCTCAAGTAACTGCTCCGTTCGAGCCACGTTGACACGTGTCCCGACTTTTTCTTCTTGCCACATGAGACCACCACCCGCTCCACAGCACATACCGTTTTCACGGTTACGCGTCGCTTCGACGAGTTCGACACCAGGAATCCGCTCGAGGACGAACCGCGGTGCATCGTATATGCCGTTGTAACGACCGAGATAGCAAGAATCGTGGTAGACGACACGCTCATTCACTTGAAGATCCGGTTGGATTCGACCCGTATCGAGCAACTCGGCGAGTAATTCCGTATGGTGATACACTTTCACATCAGTCAAACCAAAGTCTGGATACTCATTTTTGAATGTGTTGTAGGCGTGTGGGTCGACCGTGACGATTTTCGTCACCCCACACTTCTCAAACAGTTTAATGTTCGTTTCAGCGAGTTCTTGGAAGAGTAACTCATTCCCAATTCGACGTGGTGTATCCCCTGAGTTTTTCTCTTCATTTCCGAGAATGGCAAATGAGACGCCCGCCTTGTTCAACACGCTCGCAAAGCTTTGCGCGACTTTTTGGCTACGGCTATCGTAAGAGCCCATCGCGCCGACCCAGAAGAGATACTCGAACTCTTCTCCTGCTTTTTTCTTCTCTTTCGCCGTCGGGATGACGAGTTCTGTATCCTTGCGCCAGTTCTCGCGTTCTTTTCGGTTCATTCCCCACGGGTTTCCTTGACGCTCGATATTTGCGACCGTTCGCTGCGCCTCAGGGTCCATCTTCCCTTCCATCATGACGAGGTAGCGACGAAGGTCGATGATTTTATCGACGTGCTCGTTCATGACCGGACATTGATCTTCACAATTGCGGCATGTCGTACACGCCCATATTTCTTCTTCTGTGATGACGTTGCCGATCAATTCGTCTGCGACGAGCATATGACCGTCTTGCGCCGCTGCTGCGATTTCAGCACCTTGCGTGTTTTGGAACATGAGGGCCGGTGCCCACGGTGATTTTCTCGTGACCGCCGCACCTTTCATATTCATATGGTCACGAAGCTTGACGATCAAGTCCATCGGCGACAACATCTTCCCAGTTCCTGTTGCCGGACATACATTCGTACAACGTCCGCATTCGACACAGGCGTATAGGTCGACGAGTTGCTTCTGGTTGAAGTCTTCAATCTTGTTGACCCCGAAGACGATCTCTTCATCCGACTCTTCCGCTTCTTCCATCGCTGAAAAATCGACAGGTGCCAAGCGTCCGACTTTATGGGTACGACCAAGCCAGACATTGAGCGTCCCAGCAATCAAGTGAGCGTGTTTGCCTTGCGGGATGTAGACCATGAAGCTGAGTAAGAATAAGAGGTGCATCCACCAAAAGACGACGAACAACGCGAATGCGACTGATCCTGGTACCCAAGCAAACGCTGAACCGATGAGTGTCGCGACCGGTTCGCCCCACATCGGAAGCTCTTCTTTATAGACGAGGTAAAACCCGTTCCCGAACAAGACGGAAACCATCAGCCCGCCAATGAAGATGAGGGCGAGACCTGCTAAAAAGTTTCGTTTCAAGCGTACAAGCTTCTCGACGTAACGACGGTAGAACCCCCAAACGACCGCGACGAGAATCATGAGCATGACGATTTCTTGCATGAACGTAAAGATTGGATAGAGCGGACCGAGCGGGATGTGTGGGAAACGTGTTCCGACCGCTAGTCCTTTCCAAATAAAATCAATCGCCCCAAATTGGACGAGGATGAAGCCATAAAACATCATGACGTGAATTGCGCCACTCTTCTTATCTTTTAACAATTTCTTTTGACCGAACACGTTGATCATGACCTGTTCGAGTCGTTCTTTGTTCGTTTGGTTCCATTCTGCCTTCTTCCCCAGCTTGATGAACGTATAGCGCTGATGAACCAGCGTAGCAAATAAATACACACCATAGCCGAAGACGAGCAAGAATAGAATCCAGTTGACGATTAAAAATGTAGACATCCCCAAAACTCCCCCTTATGAAAACGGATTCAATCTTGAATTCAGTATATCAAATGATGAATGAACAGTCATTCATTTTTGCGAAGTTCTCATCAGAAGTTTAGAAGATGTTTCAAAATAAGGAGTAAGCCGCCATAACTGAACACGGCCAAAACGAACGTGCGAAAGTGTAAATTCCGGTCGGACGGGAGTTCAAATTTCACGATGTTGAGAATCATCGCCCCGGCCACAAACGCAAAACAGAGCGCTTCGACGTGCGCGGCCAAGTCAATCCATAGTGAAACGAAACCTCCGAGTAAAATTCCACCACTCAACAAGTAGCGTCCTTGTCGCATATAGCGTTCCCCGTAATGGCGGTTCAAGTCATGACCGAGCGCCAAGAAGTGGACCCCGAGAGCCGTCGCATAGAAGCTTCTCGCGACGAACGTCACGGAATCCGCCGTCACCACATACGCTGAAAAGGTCATATATGTCGTGAGTAGTGTCACCTGTAGCCAATACGAGACAGCCCGGTCGACCGCCTCATCTTGGAAGTGAGGAGTTCGAACGAATCGCATGGTGCCATAAAATATTGTGAACCCGATGAGACTGACGATGTAAATCTCGGAAGGTAAGGCCAAATTCAGCCAGTCGACACGAAGCGTGTCCTGGCGTTTATTCAGCGACGGCAAGAGATACATGAAAAAGTACGTGATGGCGACCCCACTCGAGAATGAGAACCATTTCTTAGAAGGAACGGTCTCTTCCCGGAACAAATAGATGCCGAAGAAATTAATCAACGTCAAATAGATGATGATCCAGTTCGCCATCTCGTCTTCACCCTTTCAAGTCAATCCAAAACCGCTCGACAATCGTCCCATCTTCTTCCGTGTATGGTGTATCCGCAACGCCACCATTGTTTAAAATGACTTGACGTGAAGCAATATTCGTTCGGTTGCACGTGATGAGTGCACGCTCGATGCCGAGCTCTTTCACTTTCTCAAGCGCAAGTTGCAGTTGACGTGTGGCGAGTCCACGACCACGCGCGCTCGGTTTCACCCCGTACCCGACATGACCACCAATCTTCAAAAGCGACTCGTTCAACTCGTGACGAATGTTCGCCGCGCCGAGAAGTTCTTCCCCATCCGTGAGCCAATACGTCGTACTCGGGACCCAGCCTTCCTCAATATGTTCACGTAACTCTTTCTGGCGTAACGTGTTGACGTATGCCTCGAAGTCCATCGTCTCACGGTCGACTGAGGTCGGGACGATTCGTTCATCGCGCTCATGCCATTCCTGTAAAAACGCCAGAATCTGTTCTTTTTGTTCGACAGATGTTTTGATTAGTCTTAACATCACAATTCCCCCTTTATTCATTTCCATTCACGTTCTCTATTTGATTTCCTTGTTCCTTCATCTTAGAGAATGCTCACTCGAAATAAAATGGACGTTCTGATTGGATATTGTCCCCCTTTTAGGCATGAAAAAAAGCGCCATCTTGTTCAGATGACACTTTTCGTAGACTCACTCTTCGAGTCCGAGACGCTGCGGCATATGCGGAGCGAGTTGTCTCGCCTCTTCCAACCGACCTGCCTCGACGAGCGTATGGAAATGTAAAAACTGTTCATGTGATGCATCACTGATGGCCGCCAAATAATCGACGTACCGATCGTAGACCGCTTTGTCTTCAGGGCGTGCCTCAATGAGTGCGATATACAGGCGAACCGTATCCTCACCGTAAAGAAGAGGGAACTCGTCGTTCAATTGAAGCAGTTTATCAATCGAATTGACATCGATCCCGTTCTCCTGGTCGTAATGCACGATGACTTGTTCAGCATGGTCTTCGAGACGACCACGCCACTCTTCATACTCTTCTTCGTTCGTCTCGAGCATCTCGAACCAATCTTCATTTAACATCTCTTCAATCTTGTTTACACGTTCTGTAAAATTCATTCGTTCTCTCCTCCTTCAAACGTCCATGTGACGTGTACTTCATATATACCCACGTTTTCTTCATTCATGGACAATTCGTATACGAACGTACACGACTCTTCGGACACGTCGAGGCGCGATGTCGTCGTGGCCATCGTCATCGACATATATGCATTCTTGTATAGGCTTTGCGTGAAGCGCCCTTCGATGAATGAATGGTTCATCTCAATCGGTCCTTTGCAGATGAGCGCCAACCGTTCTGGTGTGTACTTGATTGTCGTCGGGACTGGTCCGTCCTCTTGTTGCTGGTCAAACATGAGAATAAATCCAGTCTTCAATGGATAGTATAATCCATCCATCGTTAACTCAATCGCTTCTGGAATATCACTCATCTGTGTTGTTTGCTGGACACGCACGCGAAGTGGTTCAATCGCCATGCTCATCCCCCTTTCCGTCAACTCATCGTACCACATCTTCCACATATCGTTCTATTGACATTGCTTCGTCTTCACGTAGACAAAGTGATTCATCCATTCATCGTTTTCATAGAAGAATCCTTCTCTTGTGCACTCGTACGACATTCCGACACGCTCTGTGAAATGGATGGATTCTTCATTGTCAAGATTGATATGTGTCTCGATACGCTAGAAAGACAACTCCAGAAAAAGACCGCAGGCAATGATGTGCCCGCGGTCTCCCTATGAAAAGTCAAAAGGTTAGCTTACTTTATACACACGGCCTTCGAATGGTTTCAAATGAAGGAGTGTTGATTCAACATCGCCTTTAATCGGCATATTGCTCAAGACGACATCTTTCGCACGAAGTGTTTGATCCATGTCAAACATCGTCTCTTTCGCCGTCAAGTTCGTGACGACGAGGTATTGCGTCTCCCCGAGCGTACGCGTATAAGCATACACTTCCGAGTGATCCGGTAAGACGACGTCATACGAACCGTATACAAACGTCTCATCACCTTTACGAAGTTGAATCATCTTTTTATAGAAGTTGAAGATCGAGTCCTCGTCTTCAAGCTGCGATTCGACGTTGATGTCTGTATAGTTCGGATTGATCCCGAACCACGGCTTCTCCGCGAACGTGAACCCGGCATTCGGAGCATCACTCCACTGCATCGGTGTACGCGTGTTGTCGCGTGACGAATTCCACGTGATGCGCATCAT
The DNA here is from genome assembly GCF_018617835.1 of Exiguobacterium sp. s101. NCBI lineage: Bacteria > Bacillati > Bacillota > Bacilli > Caryophanales > Exiguobacterium > Exiguobacterium sp. s101. The sequence goes on from NZ_JACSKX010000002.1 coordinate 246,933, forward strand.
TTCGTCATGGCTCTTCCCTTGTTCGACGCCGATATAGTAGCGATTGCGTGTCGCGATGTCATCATATTGGTCAATCGACTCAAATTTGACGTTCGTCATCCCGATTTCTTGACCTTGATAGATAAACGGCGTCCCTTGCATGAGGAAGTACATCATCGCAATCGATTTTGCGCTCTCTTTCCAGTAACGCTCATCGTCTCCCCATTTTGAGACGGTACGCGTTTGGTCATGGTTTTCGACGTAAAGCGCGTTCCATCCGTCGGATTCAAGTCCTTTTTGCCATTTCGTCAACACGTTCTTCAAGTGGACGACATCGAGTTTCGAATCGGCATTTTCACTCCATAGGTCCATGTGTTCGAATTGGAAGACCATGTTCATCTTCCCTTCTTTTTCACCGACCCAAAGGTGCGCATCGTCAGGGTATACACCGTTCGCTTCACCGACTGTCATGATGTCATGTTTATTGAACGTCTCGTCACGTAGTTCTTCTAAATAGTCGTGAATCCCGTCCACGTTCATATGCATCTCAAACGACGGCACGAAATCGAGGTCGTTCGGGTTCGGTAAGTCGGCGAACGTCGGATTCTTGCGAATATGGCTGATCGCATCGACTCGGAACCCGTCGATTCCTTTTTCGAGCCACCAGTTGATCATATCGTACACGGCTGTACGCATCTGAGCGTTTTCCCAGTTGAGGTCCGGCTGTTTCTTCGAGAAGACATGCAAGTAGTATTGCTCTGTCGTCTCATCGAATTCCCAAGCCGACCCGCCGAAAATCGATTCCCAGTTGTTCGGCTTCGATCCATCCAGCTTCCCATCGCGCCAAATGTACCAGTCTCGTTTCGGATTGTCTTTTGAGCTCTTCGATTCAACGAACCATGGGTGCTCATCCGACGTATGATTGACGACGAGGTCGAGCAACAGTTTCATATCGCGCTGATGCACTTCGTCCAACAAGCGGTCAAAGTCTTCCATCGTGCCGAATTCGTCCATGATGTCTTGGTAGTCACTAATGTCATAGCCGTTGTCATCGTTTGGTGACTTATACATCGGACAAATCCAGATGACGTCAATGCCGAGGTCTTTCAAATAGTCGAGCTTATCAATGATTCCTTGGATGTCTCCTATTCCGTCTCCGTTCGCGTCGTAAAAACTGCGCGGATAAATCTGATAGGCGACGGCTTCTTTCCACCAGTTGCGTTTAAGCGTCTTTGTTTGTTTTTGTTGTTCTCGTTTTAAAAGTTGCATGTGATCTAGATACTCCTTATCCCAAAACTCACTGCTCTTCATATATAATCACCTTATCCGTGCTGTGAACTTTATATCATTAGCGCAATCGTTTGCACGTTGCAATAAATTTATCTTACCAAAAAACATTCAATGATACAAAGATGTTTCATCAGCATACTTAACGTGTACCCTACACGATTTTGAAAAGAAATGAAAGCGAGGTGTTTTATCATGTTTCGACCTGCTACATTTCGGGATTTCCCAGCAATCGATCACTTAATTCTGAAGAAAGCGAAAGAGTTTCAAGTCGCCGGGAAGTCACAATGGGTCAAGTATTTAGAGCCGAGCCGCTCGGATTATGTACGACACGATTTAACGAAAGGGTACGTGTTTGTATATGAACGTGACGCGCAAGTGGTCGGTTCGGTCAGTCTCATCCCACCGACCGATTGGGACCATAACCTATGGGAAGAACCGGACGATGCCGTTTACTTGCATCGACTCGTCACGGACTCAAGTTTAAAGGGTGAGCGGATTGGAGAGAAATTAATGGAATATGCGCTCTCCCATTCACCATCAACGATTCGGTTAGACTGTGTTGCCGACAACACCTTCTTGAATGGGTACTATCCTCAGTTCGGTTTCCGTTACATCGGGGAACGGAACGGATTTTCGTTATTTGAAAAACGGGCTTGACCTTGACGTGACGTCAACGTTTACGCTGAAGCTAAGGAGGTGAAGGGATGTACACCATCCAACAACTCGCGGCACTCGCAGGGACGACGACACGAACGCTTCGACACTATGACGCGATTGGTCTTCTCGTTCCCGCTCGCGATGATAACGGTTACCGGCGTTACATGTCGAGCGACGCAGAACGGTTGCAACTTATCTTGTTCTACCGAACACTCGATGTCCCCCTCGATCAAATCAGACAATTGCTTGATTCGACGACGTTCGACCGAATCGAGGTGTTGAGTGAGCATATCGAGGCGTTACGACAGAAGGCGGCTTATTTTGCGAAGTTGGCGGAGACCGCTGAAGCGACCCTCACCTCACTAAAAGGAGGGATCCCGATGGAAGACAAATCATTGTTCAACGGATTGTCTTATGAAGAGATTCAAGCACATGAGGCAAAGCATCAAGATGAGGTAAAGGAGCGGTGGGGGAACAGTTCAGCTTACAAAACCACACAAGAACGGGCGGCGAAGCGCTCGAAAACGGACTGGGAGCGCATGAATCAGATGCAACTCGATTTGATTGCGCCACTCGTCGACCTGTTCCGCTCACAAGTCGCAATCGAGGATGAACGGGTTCAATCGATTGTCAGAGACAATCATTTGTTCATCGACACACACTTTTACGATTGTTCGCTCGACATGTTCAGTGGACTCGGACAGATGTATGTGGCGGATGAACGATTCACCGAATCTTATGACCGTTTCGAGCCAGGTCTTGCTGCCTATTACAACGAAGCCATCCAATATTATTGTATCGTCAACAGTTAAGTCCAAGCCTCAGGCTTGGACTTTGATTTGTCGGTGGTCTGTTTTCATACTATCCATCGCTTCGATGTGTCGACGTAACATCGGTAAGACCGTTGTCAATTGTAGGTAAGGATATGTGGCAAAATTGTCGGTCCCACCTTTATAGATGACCACTCGCTCGAGAACCCGCCATCCTTGTGTGGTCCATTGTTCAAGCGTCGTCTCACAGAACGAAGGCTGATGTTGAATCGCCCAATACGCTTGTAGCTGTCCTTCCGCCATTGATGGACGTATCGTGAGAATCGGACACGGAAATTGATTCAATCGACTCGGCTCAATCGGCCCTGTCTCATGGACAACAATTAACTCTGGGGCAAGTTTTTCAAGCCACATCATCGTCTTATCATCGTTCAATGATGACACATGAATGATATGGTGGGGTGGAATCGATAGATCATTTAACGGATACCGTTTTCTCACTTCTTGAATACGCTTTTGACTCGTCCAACGCATAAACGGTGTCGCCCACCGAATGTATCGATGGATAAGCCATTCCTTGAGAGACTGCGGTCGATGTTCGGTTGGCCCATCTTCTTGAATGACATGTGTTACTCCAAAATTACGAATAGCATGATATACAAAAACAGACGTATGATGATCACTAATCATGAGCACAATGGGTCTAGTCATCTCCACATCCCTCCACACTTATCGCTTTCGATCCGTCACTTCTTGAATCCCAAGTTCATATAGAGCCCGCTTCCATGAACCAAAACGTCTTGACACTTTTGCCACACTCGGTTTATGAAATTGTTTCGCCCATTTTTGATAAGTAATCGCATTGAACGGGGTTAACACCCGATAGGCCTCATACAACGCTTGCACTATCTCCGCTTTCTCTTTCGCGGGTTGTACCGTGAAATGTTCTTCTTCTAAATGTTCGACCGCTTTTACAGCGAGACTCCATGACCCAAAGTGGGTAATAATATCACCTAATGAAGGGACGTTCCGACCAGCTGCCCATTGTTGATATTGACTGCTCGTTAACTTTCCTCCTTGTATCGATGCGAGCCGAAGCGCTTGTATAAAATCATGAGATTCATAACGCCTTGGTTCTAACAACCCTGACGCTTTCAAGGCACTTGTCCACGTCCCGTATACTTTCAAAATGTCTAGAAACGTGGGGGCATCTCGATTTTGGCTCCATCGCTGATATTGTGTCACCGTGAGGGATGGAGTCAGAGATGCAGCAGTTTGAAGCGCTTGAATGACCTTTGCTTCCTTCGTCATATATGTTCCTCCTCACACGCTTTTTTCTTTTATGAAAGAACGTGTATCAAGCACGGTTTGAATCACTTTTTGCTGTTCTCCAATCGTCATATTGGAGCTCGACGGTAAACAAATCCCGTTTTCAAATAATCGACGGCTGACATCTTCTCCATCGACTGTGACATATTCAGCATCTCGGTAGAGCGGCTGTAAATGCATTGGTTTCCACACAGGTCGTGATTCAATATCAGCCCCTGTTAAGTGTTGAATCAATTGATCACGGCTGACGACGTCTCGACCAAGTTGCATCGCAGTCAGCCAACGATTCGCACGCGAATACGGAACCTCTTGTTGGTACGTGACATCCATTTCCGAAAACATGCGTTCATATCGTTTAAAGACATTGCGTCGCGCACGTACCCGCTGTTCGATGACCTCTAACTGTCCACGACCGATACCTGCCGAGACATTACTTAAACGGTAGTTATAACCTACTTCCTCATGCTCATAGTGCAACTCATTCTCCCTTGCTTGTGTTGCGAGTTTTAACGCATGTTGACGTTGACTGTCAGAGCCGAGCAGTAGCATCCCTCCGCCTGATGTTGTGATGATTTTATTACCATTGAATGAATAAAAACCGATGTCTCCAATCGTACCGGTCATTAGACCTTGCCACGTCGAACCGAGTGACTCTGCGGCATCTTCAATCAACGGGACCTCAAATTCCTTACAAATCTGACGAATCTCACCGATTTTTGCGACCACCCCATATAGATGAACAACGATGACTGCTTTAGGTAATCGCCCTTTCGTAGCAGCTTGAACGAGTGCTTTCCGCAAAGCCTCCGGAGACATGTTCCACGTCTCATCTTCTGAGTCAATGAAGACCGGTGTTGCTCCGACGTAAAGGATTGGATTGACCGAAGCGACAAAAGTGAGTGTCTGACAAAAGACGAGATCGTTCTTCTCTATCCCGAGCGTCATCAAGGCAAGATGGAGCGCCGCCGTACCGGAGCTAGTTGCCAACATATGCGCATGATCGGTGTACTTTCCAAGTTCGTCTTCAAATGCGTTGACGTTCGGACCGAGTGGGGCAATCCAATTACTCGAGAACGCCTCCTCTACATAGATCATTTCTCGACCGGACATGTGCGGCTTTGATAATAGAATATTCATGTGCTCATGTCCTCCTTCATCATCGTTTGATAGGTGTCGTACCATTCAATCAATTCCTTCAACCCTTCATATAAGGATGTCTGAGGGTTAAAACCAGTCATAGCTTCTAGCGTAGGCAAATCTACTTCATGAAACACTTGATCACGAACCGGAAGCGTCAGGTTTACCGGATGATGCATCAAATATCCGACTTCAGTTAATAACGTTTGAACATGGACATAGTCGGAAGCGTTAATTCGAAACTGCCCAACGAGAGTCAAATCTGATTGAATGAGCCGTAGAACTCGAACGACTGTTTCAACCACATCATCGATATAAGAAGCTTTCACGATATCCGTTGCATAGTAACCAACCATACGATGACCTTGATCAATAGCGAGCACTACTTTTGAGAACAACGTAGTCGAATCGTCCCAAGGGCCGTAAACATCTTCTGTCACGAGGTGCAGTGCCGACGAGGAATGTCGTGTATCTTCGATTGGAAGGTCGAAAGTGATGAACGATGGGGCGGACACCCTATTTTTTTGACTTCTGATCAATTGCTTCACCTGTTCAAAGCGTTCCATCTCCCTCCCTGTATAAACACTTGAAGGTCCTCCACATAAGATGACGTGATTGGGCTCATACATCGTCATGACTTGACGCATATTCGGCCTGTGTAAAGTATCTGTTCGAATGAGATGAAACATTGGGTGAGACAATACGTAGAGTCGTTGCTTTGAGAGTTGATGTTTCGCTTGTCCTTCGTCATCGATTCCGATTACTTCGTAACCTTCTTTTAATAGACGTCGAGCAATATGAAATCCTTTAAACGTTGACACACCGACCACCATGACACGATTACTCATTGCACTCCCCCCTTTAATTTCCATCGGCGACGCGGATCCGCACTTGCTGGGCTGGGATGAATTCAAATCCACTTGCAAAGATTCGTTGCAAATCTCCATCAATATCATCGCTGTTCGCAACAAAAAGTAAGGCATCAGTCAGTGCTGCACTATTGTCTCTAAAGTGTTCGACTAACCGCAAAATAGGAGTCGCTGATGTGAATGGACGCGTGCAACCGACAAAGATTTTAGGGAAAATATTTGCCTCTGGGTCCAGTTCATTGGTAGCCAGTAACTCTTCGTATAATTTTTCGCCTGGACGGATGCCCGTCACTTCAATCGGAATTTGATCGGTGGTAAATCCACTGAGTTCAATCATTTTCTTGGCCAAGTCGATGATTTTTACCGGATTGCCCATATCAAGCACGAAAATTTCACCGCCTCGTGACAACACACTCGCTTGAATAACGAGTCGACTCGCCTCAGGAATCGTCATAAAGTAACGTGTCATCTCTGGGTGGGTTACGGTGACAGGACCGCCTCGTTCAATTTGCTCTTTAAAAAGTGGGACGACGGACCCACGACTACCGAGTACGTTACCAAACCGAACGACCGCGAAGATCGTCTCGCTCGATCGTGATTTTTCTTGAACAATCATTTCTGCGATCCGCTTTGTCGACCCCATGACGTTCGTCGGATTCACCGCCTTGTCGGTTGAAACCATCACGAATCGATCAACTCGATATTTGGAGGCAACATCAACCATATTTTTCGTTCCATACACGTTGTTTTTGACGGCTTCTAACGGATTGTCTTGCATTAATGGGACGTGTTTATGAGCCGCTGCATGGTACACAATTTCAGGACGATACATCTGAAAAACATACTCGAGGCGCTCTATGTCCTGCACGTCTCCGATGACCGGATGAAGCTTCGTCTCAAGTCCAAGACCGCTCAGTTCTTTTTCGATTAAATAAATACTGTTTTCACCATGTCCGAGAAGAATCATCTCGGCTGGTTTGAACTTGATCAATTGACGGCAAAGTTCTGAGCCGATTGACCCCCCAGCTCCAGTCACTAGAACGGTTGCGCCTTCTACATGTTTCGAGATACCAGAAATATCGAGTTGGACGGGCTCACGTCCCAACAAGTCTTCAATCTTCACTTCGCGGATTTCGTTGATTGAAACATTTCCAGTCGCAAGTTCCGATATCATCGGTAAAGCGTGGGATTCAACGCCTGTCTTCTCAATTCGTTTTAACAACTCGATTCGTCTTGTGTACGACAAGCTAGGAATCGAGAGAATCACAACTTCAATTCCTTGATCTTCGATGATTCGTTCTAATTCATCCGTCGTTCCAAGAATCGGAACACCATGAACGTATAACGACTCAAGCATCGAATCGTCATCGAGTATGCCCACTACGTGAAGTACTGTTGTTCGATACTCCTTCAATTCACGCACGATGAGTTGACCTGAGTTCCCGGCTCCGATGATGAGTGTTTTTCGACCTTGAGGAGAAGCATGTAGTTTAAACGTATGCAGAACATGGTTTCGTGCTAATACACGAGTAAACAGAATGAAGTTAAACGCAAGCAAGCCTTGAACGGCAATCATTACCCCAAGTCCGCGCCCAAATTGAATTTGATTGTAAGCGAATAAAATCAAGTCACTGCTAATCAACGCAATCGTCACTTGTTTCATTTCATGAATGGATGCGTAACGCCAATCGATTCGGTGAATTTTCAAAAGCATTCCGACGAACATAAAACTGATCATCTTGATGGATACCATCAGCATCAAATCGTAATTCGTTGCCGTATAAGGCATCACTCTCGAGAACAAAATATCAAACGTCATGTATAACACGATTGAAACGATTGCAATGTCGACACAGAAAAATAGTAAGTTTCTACGATTTCTCCGATATACGCTAACGAGTGTAGCCATCGTTTACTGCACCTCCAAATGTCTAAGTTGTTTGGTCTTGTTGGGTCATGGATTGTGCGAAGAATACGTTGATGATAGTAAACTACCCGAGTCGTTGTAACAAATTTAAGGATAATTCGAGCTTTTTGTTATTAATGAAATCGCTGTAACAAATAAGTTTACAAAGTTATTCTCACTATTTCATTCACATAATGAATAATTTCCCACCTAACGGGAATGAAAAGAATAAACCAAATAAAATTGGGTGTTGTTGACAACTGTGTTTTGATTGAAAAGGAGGTACCTGCAACGCATCACTGTTCACTTCTGTACGACCGTTCTGACAACATACATGTTCATTCACACCAAGAGACCTTCTAAGACGCCTGCTAGCGTCCCTACAAAAGGAGAGACACCAAGATGAAAAAATGGACACGACCTCAAATCGTACAAGCTTTGCAACTCGCTGCCCAAGAATACTCAGAACTCGATTCCAAACAATACAGTGTTTGGTCACATGACAAAAATGTCCCTTCCCTTTCTACCGTCATTCACCAATTCGGATCGTGGCGTGAAGCTCTCGTTGCCGCACAAATTAAGCTCTCGTTCCATTATTATTCAGACGAAGATATTCTACTCGCATTAAACAAAGCTGCAGAAGAACTCGCTCTGTTCACGAGTCAAACGTACCGAGAATGGTCAAAAGTGACGCGTTCTCCTTCCCTCACACTTATCAGTAGTCGTTTTGGTTCATGGTCGAATGCACTTCGAGAGGCCAAACTTCAAACGACGGCCGCTAAAAATAGTGAAGAACGAATCATTCAAGCCTTGATTGAAGCGTCTGAAGAGCTCGAACGTTTAACGTCACAACACTATGCAGTGTGGGCACAAGAACGTGGCTATCCGACAGTCGCCACAATTGCCCGGAAGTACGGTTCTTGGAGCTATGCACTTTTCGTGTTGGACATCGCTCCACCAAAAAGAAAATGGGATGAAGAGGATGTCATTGAAGCGTTGCGTCTTGCGAAAAAAGAATTATCCCACTTTAGTATCCTCCATTACCGAAAATGGGCTGAAGGACGGAACGTGCCGAGTACGTCTACGATTAATGTCCTATTCGGAAGCTGGACTGCCGCTCTCAAATGCATGGAGACACAAAAGATTACGCAATAATCCAAGATGAGACATGAAAAAGCGCCGACTAATAAGTCGGCGCTTTTTCATGTGACGATTGCGATATACATTGGTATTCCGATTAATAAGTTGAACGGGAAGGTAATCGCGAGAGACAAGGTCAAATAGAAGGATGGTTTCGCTTCTGGGACCGAGGCTTGTAGCATCGCTGGGGCAGCAATGTATGACCCACTCGCCGCAAGTGTCATCAGAAGAATCGTCCCTCCATCGGACAGACCAGCGACTCCTGCTGCGACAAAGCCGACAAGTGCTCCAATCAACGGGAAGAGTGTTCCCATGATGACGAACTTCAGTCCGTACGTCGACACCGTCTTTAACTGATGTCCGACTTTGACGCCTAACCCTAATAAAAAGAGGAGCAACACCCCTGGAAACAAGTCTACAAAGAATGGCTTGAGCGGAGTTGCATCTGGTGTCACGAGTCCTACGACAAGACCTGCAAGCATCAACAGAATACTCTTTGAGAATAAGCTATCCCGTAGCACAGACAATGAGTTTGTTTTGCTGGATGTCGCCGTGATGCCCAAAACTTGTGTCTGATTATATAGCAGTAACGCCACAATCAAACCTGGAATTTCAAGGACAACGACCAGTGTCGTCATGAACGGCTCATATCCAATCCCGAGTCGCTCAAGTTGCGTCGATGCAGCCACATATGTCACGAGTGAAACGGAACCGAACGTCGCAGTTATCGCAATTCGTTCATGGAATGAAAAGTTGAGCATTCCTCCGACGAAAAACGCGAGAATCGGCAGTGAAATTCCAATCAAAAGCGTCACGGTCAGCGGTAACGCAATCTCCTCAAAAGATACCGAGGCGAGTCCCATGCCACCCTTTAGCCCAATGGCGAGTAGTAAGTAAATGTTTAGCGTCGTGCTCAGCGAATCGGGAATCTTGAGATTTGATTTTCCGACTGCGGCGATGACCCCCGTCACAAACAGAAGCACCGGGGCGCTCGTCAATAAAAATAAAAACAATTCCATACGTCTTCCTCCTTGGCGACAAAAAAGCGCACACCTAAATAGGCGTGCGCTGTATGCCGACGGCTCGAACAATCGCTCCGTCAGGCCGACAACTGTCGGTTATTAAATTGGTCAGTAGCTCCGTAACAAGATTTCAAACAGCACGCTTCATGATGACTCGTCCAGTCGCTCCTATATACGTCTCTGACTGTCATTTTAAAAAGTCATGTTCCCGTTGTCAATCGGTTTGATCCCAAGGCGCGTCCAAACGAAACACAATCAGACGCTCTCCCGTTTTCGTACTGATGTCCGTATGGAGAGAGACGAGCGAGCGACCAAGTACTTGCTCGACGATGGACTCGAGTTGAGTGCGTCCCGCTTCGACAAGATTGTTGCGGTATTTCTTTAATTGTTCGCGACCTGACGACTTGGTGGCCAAATCATACTCGGCCGACGTCAACACCCCTTGGAGTGTGACGATGGCGAGGTCTCGAAGCAGGTCTGCCTTACACGTCAATGATCCGCGACCCAGGTATTCTTTCTCCCATTGGGTGATGCGGGCGCTCAGTTCCATTTCCAGCTGACCTTTTTTCCGCATTTACTTCACGAATCCAATCATCATCTCGCGAAGAATCTTAGCCGCCGCGATGGCCGTCATATCCGACTGATCATATGCCGGTGATACTTCGACAAGGTCCGCTCCGATGATGTCGAGGTCCGCATTTGCGATGGCGTGTACCGCTTCTAACAATTCTTTCGTCGAGATGCCACCGATTTCTTGTGTGCCCGTACCTGGTGCTGCCGATGGATCTAAGACATCGATATCGATGGTGACATATACTTTTTTCCTAGCGAGTGTCGGCAAGACGCGCTTGAGTGGCTCGATCACCTCAAACTGGTGCATATTGTAGCCAACTTCACGTGCCCATTCGAACTCTTCTTTCATCCCTGAACGAATCCCGAACGAGTAACAGTTCGATGGTCCAATCAAGTTTGCCGCCTTTTTAAGTGGGGTCGAGTGCGAGAGTGGCTCGCCTTCATACTCATCCCGAAGGTCCGTATGCGCATCCAAGTGGATGATGACGAAGTCGTCACCATATACGTCGTGCATCGCTTTGATAATCGGCCATGTGACGAGGTGTTCGCCACCCATTCCGAGTGGGAACTTGCCCGCCTTGACGACATCTTTGACGAATGCTTCGATGAGGTCGAGTGACTTTGGTGCGTTCCCGAACGGAAGTGGGATGTCTCCTGCGTCGTACACCGCAGCATCAGCCAAGTCACCGTCTAAATATGGGCTGTATTCTTCAAGGCCGATCGACACTTCACGAATCCGGTTCGGACCGAAACGCGAGCCCGGACGGAAACTAACCGTCCAGTCCATCGGCATCCCGTAAAGAACGGTCTTCGCCTCTGTCACCTCTGGGAGACTGGCGATAAACACTTTACCTGAGTATGCTTCATCGAAACGTTTGATCATTTTGTCAAATCCTCCACGAATTTTGGAAGGACGAATGCTGCATTATGAAGCTTCGGTGTATAGTATTTTGTTTCGATGTCATGGAAGCGCTCGGCCGATACTTGTTCAGGGTCGTACTTCTTCGAACCGATTGTGAACGTCCACATGCCGCTCGGGTACGTTGGAACATTTGCCGTGTACAATTTCGTGATCGGGAAGATTTCCTTCACGTCACGTTGAACCGTTTGGATGAGTTCTGGTGTGAACCATGGGTTATCCGTCTGTGCGACAAAGATGCCATCCTCTTTGAGCGCCTTCGAAATCCCTGCATAGAACCCTTTTGTGAATAGGTTCGCTGCTGGTCCGACCGGTTCTGTCGAGTCGACCATAATGACGTCGTACTCGTTTTCAGACTTAGCGATATGCATGAACCCGTCACCGACGATGACTTCCACGCGTAGGTTATCCAGTTCACCTGCGATATTTGGTAAGTATTTCTTCGAATATTCAATGACTTTCCCGTCGATATCAACGAGAACAGCTTTTTCCACTGATGGGTGTTTCATAATTTCACGAATAACACCGCCGTCTCCTCCACCGACAACCAGTACATGCTTTGGATTCGGGTGTGTAAAGAGTGGGACGTGTGCGACCATCTCGTGATAAACGAATTCGTCCTTATCCGTCGTCATGACCATCCCGTCAAGTAACAACATCGTTCCGAACTCGTCCGTTTCGACCATTTCTAATCGTTGAAACTCCGTTTGTTCGCTCTCATAAACGTGGTTTACACGGAACGTGATTCCGTAATCTTCTGTTTGGTGCTCCGTAAACCATAATTTTAATTTTTGGTCCATCGATAGAACCCCTTTCTGTTCAAAAAGTTGTTCGTATGCGAGTGGCGTTTTGAGGCGCTTCTTATTCATACGATAGGAAGTATACAAAACCTGTACCCATTTTGCACGATTTTTTTGCGAAATGTATCTTGAATGTGAGTTTTTTGTGAGATGTAGCCGATATACTGAATGAACTAATTTTGAATGGAAAGGTGGAATATTATGTGGTCACCCTGTGCTTCCTGTAACACAACGGTTCCTTTAATTTCTCAAGGGGAACTCATCACAAAAACGAAAGAATATTCTTATACATCATTCGAAGAATTAGATGCACTTCTGATGCACGTTGAGGGTACGGTATACTGTGTCGACAATCAATCGAACAGTCATCAAACGCCTCCACTCGAGGTCGAGGTGTTACGCGATCAACTCGCACATCGTCATATCATTGATCAAATTCAGCACGGAACGTTTGAGAGTCACCTTCAACCGATTATCTTCCTCGATTCTAAGGAAACGTTCGGGTATGAGGCACTTCTCCGTAGTGGTGCTTCTATTTCACCCGGTGATCTGTTCCGAACGGCCAACCGATTTGGGTTGCATTCGAAGCTCGATCAACGTGCTCGCGCCGAGGCGATTAAAGCGACGTTCGAAGCCGTGGCTCCACATCAAAAGACGTTTATCAACTTTTTACCATCGACGATTTATAATCCGGACTATTATTTACAACATACGTTCGATATTATCGATCGATATGGACTCAACCCAGACCGCTTTATATTCGAAGTCGTAGAGACGGAGAAAGTACATGACGTCGATCATCTTCAACACGTTTTTTCAACGTATAAACAACGGGGGATGAAAGTCGCATTAGATGATGTCGGTGCAGGTTTCTCTACCATCGATATGTTGAAACGACTCGAACCAGACTATGTCAAAATCGACCGCTCTTATATTTCATTTTGTGATGAAGATGCCGAGAAGCGGTCCTTCCTCAAAAAAGTACGAACTTTGACCAATTCGATGGGAATCACGCTTCTTGCCGAGGGCATAGAGCGTCTAGAGGAGGCAGATGTCTGTCGTGAGCTCGGATTCGATTTGGCACAAGGGTATTTCTTTGGAAAACCGGCACCAGCGAATAAGCACACCTTTGAAATTACATAAGTAAACTTCTTAACGAGGAGTGTAGGCATCGACCTTGTCGAAACCCTGCACTCTTTTTCGTTTTTCTATGATGAGTAAATGTCTGCCGCCCATTCCTTCCTCTTTATTTCATTAATTTTTAGGTTTCGGTCAGAGGTGTTCAGGAGATAGCATAATTATAGAAGATTGATGCGGGCGAAAGAGGTGAGTATGTAGATGAAATCATGGATTGTCAGTGGCTATGCGATTGTACTCGGAATTATCATTGGCTTAGTGAGTTGGCTCTTCTTATCCGTCGTCTATAAAGGGATTCATTTTGTATGGCATACGGTCCCTGAACAATTTGATGTTCGGTTGTATCTATTCCTCGTCCCGGTCCTCGCCGGGGTGTTGATCGGTCTTTTGCAACACCGTTATGGTCGGATGCCGCGCCTCATGCCAGAAGTACTAGAAGAACGGAAAGGGACCGGCCGTATTGACTACCGCTTGATCGGGTTCACGACATTGACCGCTTTACTCGTCCTCATCGGAGGGGCAAGTTTAGGACCTGAAGCGGCACTCGTCGGCATCGTCGGGGGGCTCACGACATGGTTCTCAGAGCGCATCCGCTACGTGCGCCAAGAATTAGGTGAATTACAAGAAGTCGGTCATGCGGTCGTTCTCGGGATTGTCTTCAACGCGCCACTCTTCGGCGCGATTGCGGCTGAGGAAACTGAGCGAAAGAAACAACCGATGCTGAACCTTCTTGCTACACTCGCTGGAATCGGAACGTTCTATCTACTCAATCAACTCGACGAACGCCCACCGTTTATCATTAAATTCCCAGCAATTGAAAGCGTCCAAATCGATTGGTCAATTTTATTGATTGTCCTTGCCGGTATGATTCTCGGATGGCTCTACTTAGTCAGTGAACATACATTAATGCGACTTTTTTCAAACATTCCTATTTTATTGCTCACTACGCTTGGCGGCATCGGAATCGGGGGAATGGCTTTCCTCTATCCAGACTTACTCTTCTCTGGTGAAGAAACAATCCTTGAGTACGTAGATGAGTGGCAACTCATCCCGCTATACACACTTCTCCTTTACAGTGTGTTAAAACTGCTCTTTACGGCATTCTGCCTAGCTACCGGTTGGCGTGGCGGTCATATATACCCATTTCTTTTTTCTTCGTTCACTCTTGGCTATTTTTTCAGCCTCTTATTTGAGATTGATATGACGTTTTCCGTCGTCCTCACGACGAGTGCCTTACTTGCGACAGCTATGCGACAACCGTTGGCGATTATCGTACTACTCGTACTTTTTTTCCCACCGAATAGTTGGCTTTATATATTTGCGGTCGTAGCCATCGTTTCCAAAATTCCATTGCCGTCATTTATGCACTCTCCAGTGAAAGCTTAATTTTAGAAATAGAAAAAAGGGGAATAGATGAATAGTTATGCAGTCTCTCGAAAAGAGGAACGGTTGTGAGCGAATACGAAATGGTCATTGAAAACCTAATTGACTCAGTTAGCTCAGATTGGATTAGCATTATTCTAGCTATTTTAGTCGTGATTATGGGGATTGTCGTCTTCGTTTAATGTCGTCATGACAATCGTCGACATGTTTTTATCCAAAGATATCGTCTGGGGAATCGTTGAAGTCATCGCTCTAGCCGTGTTGTTGTCCGTCTTCTATTACTGGAATCGGAATTGGACAAAAGCACAGTTCGGTCTCTTCCTCGTCTTGTTCTCTCTCGCAGTAAATGTGTACTTCTTTGTCCGTTACGCGGATGAAATCAACGCTGTTCTGAACAGCGTGTACTAAAAACGAGGGGATGCATCCCCTCGTTTTCATCGTTTCTGGAAAGGTGGTGTTTCGTTTGAAACGTTGTGTCATCCAATTGATGATTATGGTCATCAGTGTCATTTTGCTAGTCAGTCTCTTTTTTTGGCTGGATATCCTTATACCTGTTTTAATCGGCATCGCCATCGTCGCACCGCTTGTCGTCGGTTGGCAGATTCTATTTGACCAAGTACAGCCCCAAGGAAAGCTCGCCTGGTTACTTACCGTGTTCTTCATACCGTTCATCGGTGTGTTGGCGTGGGTCATGTTCGGACGCACTCCACGTCGTCATCGACGCTTTAAACGGACGTCATCTGAAATTCGGATGCTAAGACAAGCAATCGAGAGCGAAAAAATTGAGACCTCACCTGAGATCGTGTCCGCCTATCCGTTGACACGAACACTCGAAAAGTTAGGTGCGACCGGTGCGAACGGACATACCTCGACGAAGCTTCTCGTCAATGGTGAATCGAAATTTGAGACTTTGTTAGAAGTCATCAACAATGCAACAGATCATATTCATATTCAGTACTATCTATTTCGAACGGATGAGATTTCTTTGAAAGTCCGAGATGCACTCATCCAAAAATCAAATGAAGACGTGACCGTTCGTTTTTTGTATGACGGACTCGGTAGTCAAGAAATCGGAGAAGACTTCATTCAACCGTTACGTGAATCACGCGTTCACGTCCAGGCGTTCGACCCGGTCTTGCACCCTTATCTCGTCTTCAACGCGAACTTTCGAAATCACCAAAAACTGATTGTCGTGGACGGTCAAATCGCTTTGACCGGTGGATTAAACGTAGGAGACGAATATCTCGGTAAAAATGAGAAGCTAGGCTTTTGGCGAGATACCCATTTACACCTTGAGGGACCACTCGTCCGAGAACTCCAACAGCTCTTCGTTGAGAATTGGTTATATGCGGGTCAAGGTACGATAGATGAGACATGGGACTTGTTCGCAGACGAAGAACATCTATCTCGGTATTTTGTGAATGAACCGAAAGGACAAAACGGCGCGACGCAACTTCTCGTCACGTCACCCGGGAAAGATGTCACGATTCGTGATGGACTCATGCGCTTGCTCATGGAGGCTAAAGAGTCCATCTGGCTCACGACCCCTTATCTCGTTCCACCACCTGAACTGTTGGCGATTCTCGAGGTCGCCGGTCGTAGCGGGATTGATGTAAGAATCGTCGTACCGGGGAAAGGCGATGAATGGTTCAGTTTTCATGCTTCCGAATATTATTTCGAACAGCTGATTAAACGAAACATTAAAATTTATAAATATAATCGACATTTCATCCATGCGAAAACGCTTCTGATTGATGGCAAGGTTGCCCTTGTCGGATCGGCCAACTTTGATTTTCGAAGCATGTTTCTAAATCATGAGATGACGATTGCCCAATTCGATACGACATCCATACAAGAGCTTCACGACACCTTTTTAAAGGATTTTGAAGAATCGATTTTGATTGACTGGACCATGTTACGAAAAAAGACGACGAGGAAACGTTTCGTCGAGGCGTTTTGTCATATCTTTTCGCCACTACTTTGACGCATTCGCCAAACGAGGTATGAAACGGCAACGAGTCCGACTAAAAACAACTGCCATCCCATCGTCAACTGCATGGCCGCCGTCACCGCGAGTCCTTCGAAGATCAGGGCGGGGACTTTGCCGATTGTGCTCGCCATCGCGAACGATGCGAGCGTCATGCGACTAAATGCTGCCGATAACGTGACGAGACCAGACGGGACAAACGGCATGAGACGCATCCCGAGAACGAGGAACCAAGCTTCGGCTCCATCGGACTCCCGGAGGCGTTGAAATCGGCTACCACTCGGGGATGTATAACGGTGTAGCGCTTTTCGGTAAAGAATGAAGCTCCCGATGGCGCCGATTGCCTCCCCGATAATCGATACGAGTATGCCCGGTACGAAACCGAGGACGCTCACATTGATGGCTGTTAGAAAAGCACTCGGTAGGACACCGGCGACCGCGATTACACTATTCAATAAAATACTGATAATCAAAAATAAAGGGAGCGGGAGCAATTCCCATTCCATAACGATCACTCTTTCTATGCACAAAATAAGGACCATGACATGTCGTCATGGTCCTTCACTATATCATAGTGATGAAGAAGACGTTGCGCCTGCTTCATCCCACGAGTCTTCGTCGACTGGTGGTAAATGTTTTTCTTCCAATTTCGAAACGACGACCGCACATGCCGCATCCCCCGTGATGTTGACTGATGTGCGAAGCATATCGAGAATACGGTCGACCCCGATAATGAGGGCGATTCCCTCTACCGGTAAGTTGACCGACTGAAGGACGAGGGCAAGCATGACGAGCCCGACTCCTGGCACACCTGCTGTCCCAATGGATGCGAGGACCGCTGTGATGACGACCGTCAACAACTGAGTCATCGTTAAATCAGAAGCAAATACTTGTGCGATGAAAATCGTCGCAACCCCTTGCATGATTGCCGTCCCGTCCATGTTGACCGTTGCTCCTAGTGGCTGCACGAATGAAGAAATTGAACGCGGGACACCAAGTTTTCTTTGTGCCACTTCCATAGAAACAGGAAGGGTCGCGTTTGATGAAGACGTCGAGAAGGCGAACGTCATCGCTTCATAGAAGTTTTTGAAGAAGAATACAGGACTCATCTTCCCGATGAAGTAAACGGCTGCTCCGTATACAATCGTTGCATGTAAGAATAGCGTCAAGACGACGGCAATCATATACCATGCCATCGCAACGACCGCATCGAGACCGATGCCTCCAATCGCAGAAGCAATCAATGCGAAAGCGCCGTATGGTGCGAGCTTCATGACAAGATGAATCAAGTACATCATGATACGATCACCTTGTTTGATGAATTGACGCCACGTCTTCGCCTTATCCCCGAGAGCAATTAATGCAAATCCAATCAATGCCGCAAAGACGATGATTTGAAGCATGTTTCCTTCAGCGAGTGCCGTAATCGGATTTGTCGGAATCATATTGACGAATGTCTGTACGATATTTGACGATTCCTCGGTCGCTGTTGATTCAAATTCAAGACCTGTTGTTTGGAAGTCCCCACGCTCCCCTGGCTGTAAGACAGATGCGACACCCATCGCTAACATGATGGCGAGTGCTGTCGTCGTCAAAAAGAATAAAATCGATTTCGTCCCGACTCGGCCTAACTCTTTCGGATCCCCGAGACCCATGACACCTAAAATAATCGAGAAGAAGACAATCGGTACGACTAACATTTTAATCAAATTCAAGAAAATCGTTCCGACCGGAGATAAAATATATGGATTCACAGTTTCATAAATATTATCCGGCAATCCCGCCAATCCTAGACCAACTACAACACCTAGCGCGAGACCGATTAAGATTTTTTTCGTTTCGCTCATCGTATCACCCTTTCTTTTTTCATAATGTAGTCAGTATATCATAATACTGAATTTTCATACAATTACAAATGAATATCTCTTCAGTTACAAAATTCCCTTTTAATACCAAAAAGTCGAAACAAAAAAGATTGGAGACGAAAATTCGTCCAATCTTTTTACTCATCGCGTAAGCGCTCGAGCTCTGCATGAAGTTCAGTCGACTGTTCCCAAATCTCGGGGCGATGTTCCTGTAAGAAATTCGCTAATACGTCTCGGGACGGAGCATCCATCATCTCGATTAAAATCCGACCCTTCAACGACTTGTCCATCTGATTGACGTGATATGGCAATAATTTATAGCCGCGTCTCGTTTCTAAGTCAACCAACATATCACATGCCGCAATTCCACCGTAGTAAAAGCCTTCTGGTTTTCGACCGACTGTGACCCACACAATCCAGTACAGTTTCCCGTTCGGTACCGCCTCCTGGTCCGTCAAAAACTTAATGCGTTTCTCAATGGCAGACTTCGCATGCATTGCGCCCATGTCGATTGTCGCTGTGCCCGTCTCGACATCGATAATCACCGGGGACATGTTATTTAAACTAAGCGAACCGACACCAAAACCACCATGCCCGTCCGTTGCATCGTCTGAAATAATATTAAAATTAATGTCTTTCATGTTCCACCCTCCCTCTCTACTGTACACAATGATATAGGATTGTGGCAATCATGAGTCACACCCAGTCGATTTGAAAGCGTCCGCCTGGACCGATTTGTTGAATCAGTGAACGGTCTTCTTCGATGACTCTTCCGATGACATTGACTCGTTCATCTGCCGATAAATTCTGCTTCGTCACTTGTAATTCTCCTGCATATCGACCGTAACGTTCATTGTCGATCGTGATACTGCCAATCAGCCTTTCTTCTGTGTATCGCGGTTGAATCCGTTGATTTCCGGGTCTGCCGTAAGCACGAGACTCAACGGAACGAAGGACATCACGGGCAGGGTCCATCCGATTCGTGTGACGGGTCGGAAGAGAATCATCACGACCCCGTGCAGTCGCTCGAAGGACGATGATTCCCTCATCGTACGCCTGAAACTGTCGCATCGTCGTATCTGATACATACGGGTCGCCAATCAAGATACGATCGACTGTCGTTTGCAAATTGACATAACACGAAAAAGGAGACTTGTGACGATGCGCTTCGAGTGTCGGTAACGTCTCATGAAGGGGACCACGCAACCGCTCTTCTCCAGGGATGAACGCTTGTATCTTGATTCCTTGTGACCGGAGCCAAAGGTTTTTTTCATCAAACCATGTACGCTCGAGCCCTGTTTCCGGACGAGGATAAAAATTATGCCACGCTTCTACGCGTTCTCGTTGTAATCCGTGCCGAAGCATCTCTTCGAGTTCTTTTTCTGTGAGCGTACTCGCATTCAATGCAACCATCATCTGTTTCGATAAAGCAGCGACTTGTTTCGGCGTAACGCCATAATCGACTCGTAATCCCGTGATGCCCCAATCTAAAAGCGTATGCGCATCGTCCCAGTCCTTGCCGAGCGCCTGTAGAGAAGACGGGGCAATATCTGCTACGAGTTCCATATCGAGGCGTCTTGCCAACGCACCTAACTGCTGGAGTCGTTCCGTATAGGTTGTCGGGTCGTCTTCTGGAATATGAAGCGACGTGAAGATGCTCGTAAACCCTACCTCTCGCATACGTTCCATCCAATCAATTAATTCAGGTGACAGTTCCTCGCTCAAGTAAATTGAAATCCCTCTCATACCCATCACTCCTTACCAAAAGTAGAGAAAAAGATGACTCGCTTCTGAGCCATCTTTGTTTATTAGATTCCGTCCGCCATCTCTTCTTTAAAGCCGAAGAAATACGTGAATAAAAAGCCTGCCGTATATGAAATCAATAGTCCTGCAATGTACGTCAAATACATGCCATTATCAATCAATGGTGTGAGCGATAGACCGGATACACCGATTCCGAGCGCCGCTGTCTTCATCGTTGCTTGGAAGGCACCACCGACCGCGGCTCCGAGACATGCTGTCAAGAACGGACGTCCGAGTGGAAGCGTGACCCCGTAAAGAAGTGGTTCGCCGATTCCAAGGAACCCGACCGGGATGGCTCCTTTGATAATATTACGCAGGCGCGGGTTGCGTGTCTTCACAAAGATCGCAAGTGCTGCACCGACTTGACCCGCACCGGCCATCGCCAATATCGGAAGGAGTGCTGTCGTCCCGACCGTATTCAACAGTTCCAAATGAATCGGCGTCAATCCGTGGTGTAACCCGACCATGACGAGTGGTAAGAAGAATCCGGCAAGTACTGCTCCCGCTACCGGCCCCCCGACTTCAAGCGTCGCATTGATGCCTCGCATGATGCCGTCTGATAATAATCCTGCGACTGGCATGATGGCATAAAGGGCAGTAAATCCAACGATTAGGACAGTAAAGAGTGGTGTAAAGATAATATCAATCGATACCGGCATGAAGCGACGAATGTGCTTCTCGATATAAGTCATGAGCCAACCGGCAAAAATAACACCAAACAGCCCTCCACGCCCGACAACGAGTGGTTCCCCATAAATAACGATATCCGCGAGGAGCGGGTTGAATAGAATTCCCCCGGCAATTGCCCCGAGTACCGGCGTTCCCCCAAACTCTTTTGCTGTATTCCACCCGACAAGGATGGCCAAGTACGCAAAAACTGTACTCCCGAGCACGAGCAGAATTTGCATCCACGTCTCTGTCCGGTCGACACCGGCATTGACAGCGAAGTTCGCCGCACCGTTAATAATCCCCGAAGCGACAAGTCCAGGAATGAGCGGAATGAAGATGTTTCCGAGGCGACGAAGGAATCGTTTGAACGGTGACTTTTGCTTCTCTTTCACCTTCTGGCGTTCAACAGCCGCACGTTCCTCTAACGTTAAGTTCGCATCCACCGACTCTTCCCCGATCGCCAGACCCGTCTCGTGACTCATATAGTCCGCAACCCGATTGACGGTACCCGGACCGACGACAATTTGCAGCGTCTCGTCATCGATGACACCCATGACCCCGTCAATCTTTTTCAGTGCGTCAAGATCTGCTTTCGTCGCATCTTTCAACGTCAACCTTACACGTGTCATGCAATGCGCGAGTTGACGAATATTCTCTTTCCCCCCGACATGTGCGAGGATGTCCCGTGCTAAAACCTCTTCTTTCTTCACCTTGAATTCCCCCTTATAGCGCCTCACGGACGAATCCGTTCGCACTCTCTAATCGTTTGATAGCCTCTTCATAAGAGACGTCGGCTAAAATCATGACGATTGCTGTTTTGACGTGGCCTTTGGATGACACAAAATAACGCGCGGCCGTCTCCATGTCGACCCCTGTCGCTTCTGCGATCATCCTCTTGGCACGCATTTCTAGCTTTTCATTCGTCGGCTTCACGTCGACCATCAAGTTTTGATACACTTTCCCTACTCCAATCATCGACGTCGTCGATATCATGTTGAGGACAAGTTTTTGAGCCGTTCCTGCCTTCAATCTCGTCGAACCTGTCAACACTTCCGGTCCGGTCTCCACTTCAATCGGATAATTCGCATGTCGACTGATAATCGCATCTTGGTTACATGAAATAGCAGCCGTCACCGCACCGATTTCACGTGCGTAGTCGAGACCCCCGACCACGTATGGTGTCCGACCACTCGCCGCAATCCCAATGACCGTATCGTCCGCTGACAATTGAAGCGCTTTCAAATCTTGAACCGCCAATTCCTTACTGTCTTCTGCTCCCTCGACGGCTTTAACGAGCGCACGTTCGCCACCTGCAATCAGTCCGATGACTTGATTCGGTGACACACCGAACGTCGGCACACACTCTGCAGCGTCTAAAATACCGAGTCGCCCACTCGTACCCGCTCCGATGTAAATCAAGCGACCGCCTTTACGAAAGGAAGCGATGACCTGCTCTACAACTTGCGCGATGACCGGGAGTTGTTCTTGAATCACTTGAGGGACTTTTTGATCCTCTGCATTCATAATCGTCAATCGTTCCTCAATCGACATCTCGTCCAGTTGCATCGTTCGTTCATTCCGTCTTTCTGTAGCCAATTTATCTAGCATCGCCACCATCCTTTCTTCTCTATGATTTCATCGTACTATATTGAAACTTAAAGTCAATTTACAATTTAATTTTTATGAAATTTAATTTCAAATGAGATTCAAAAGAAAACTCACTCCAATCGAATGAGTTGTTTCTTCAGGACGTGAACGCGCACGTCTTTATTCGTGACCGAATCCTTTTCGTATTCATAGCCGTTCCGTTCCCAAAATCGGCGGGCTCTCTCATTATGAGGAAGCACTCCTAACCGAAACTCTGTTTGATATGGACGCATATATTGATTTTCCAACTGTTCATACAACGTTTGCGCCAGACCTGTCCCGTGAAGCGACCCATCGACGACGAACAAACCGAGCCAAAGCGAGCCATCTACCGGGTGTTTTTTAAGAGGTCTGCGATTGCTATGATTCGCTCTCCTTCGCGAAAAATCAGGCTCATTGTCCCTTCTTCTTCAACATCCGCCACGTTCTCGTCGCGAAACGTTTCAGTGGATTGTCCATTCATACGAGCGAACGTGCGCTGCCGCATCAAGAAGTTCTCCAACTCCGGTCGATCCTCTACCGCATATGGTCGAATCATCGGCGCAATTTCACCATCTCATCTCGGGCTTCTGCGTAACGATCGATCAATCCTTCTCCTTTTCGGTGAAGGAGTCCCATATATAACGTATCGACAATCGTTAATTGCGTCATCCGTGAGGCGATACTTGCGATTCGGAAGTCACTCTCGACGTTCGGCGTACAGAGTCGAACGTCCGCTTCCCGGTAAAGTGGTGATTTGTCGAGGTTGGTGATGGCAATGACAGGAACACGTTTCTTTTTCGCAAATCGGACGAGCTCAAGCACATCTTTCGTTCGTCCTGACGTACTAATCGCGACAAATACGTCAGACTTTCCTAAATGCGGGATCAGCGACAACATATAATGAAAATCCGGAGATGTCATGGCTGCATATCCCAATTTCGTAAACTTATATTGCGCATCAATCGCCGCCGTCGAAGATCCGCCGACCCCTTAAAAAATGACACGGTTTGCACGTGCGAACAACTCCACCGCATGTTCGAGTTCTCGTTTATCCATCGCTTCGGCGCATGCTTCAATCGCCGCTTTATTGACGTGAATGACTTTTTGAAACGAGTCGTACGGGGTATCTTTTTGCTGAAGGACATTGAAATCTGTCAATGTCGTCTCCGTGACGGCCAGGTCTTTCACGAGCGCGAGTTTAAATGCTTTAAAACTATCGATTCCAATCACTCTAGCGAAGCGAACGATACTCGCCTCAGACACATCCGTCTTTTGGGCAAGCTCTTTCGTGGTCATATTTGGAATGAGCGTTGAATGCGACAAAATGTAGTCCGCAATTTTCTTTTCAACCGCTGTCATATCGTCTTTTGCTAAATCAATTTTCGTAATTAAGGATTCCATCGGGTCATCCCCTTCCTGCAACTTTTGTTCTTTTATGATAGCGGATTCTTTCCTCATATTCCAATCGGCTAAGAAGGTCGAGCGTTCACCCGGCCTATAAGTTGTTCGTATTGAACGTGTCCCCACCTTGAATCGATCCCTTCTCAAATCCTCTTTCGAACCATCGCATCCGTTGTTCAGAAGTACCATGCGTGAACGAGTCCGGTGTCACGTATCCACGCGCCTGACGTTGTAACGTGTCATCCCCAATCTGATGCGCGGCATTCATCGCCTCTTCGACGTCTCCTGCTTCGAGATACCCTAAACCTTGCGCATGATGCGCCCATACGCCTGCGTAGTAGTCCGCCTGCAATTCAAAGCGAACGAGATAACGGTTGAATTCCGTTTCACTCATCTCGTTACGAAGCGGCATGATTTCTCCTGTCGCCCCGAGAAGTGTCTGTACATGATGCCCGACCTCATGGGCGACGACGTATGCCATCGCAAAGTCACCAGGTGCATTGAAACGTTGGCTCAATTCATCATAAAAACTCAAATCGATATATAGTTTTTGGTCGCCGGGACAATAGAATGGACCAACGACCGACCCGGCAATACCACAAGCGGATTCGACTTGTCCCGAAAATAGGACGAGCGTCGGCTCTTCATATGTCATCCCATTTTTAGCGAATATGTCTGTCCACACTTCTTCCGTATCTTTTAAAACGACCGCTACGAAATCCGCCATCTCCTCTTCACGAGCCGTTCCCGTATACGTTCCCTCCGATTGAGGTTCCCCAAGTCCGATGTTGTTGACGAGATCCGTCGGACTGCCTCCGTTCAATAACGTAAAGACGATGACGAGAATCAATCCGAGACCACCCCCGACCCCGGCAATCCCTTTTCCTCCGATGCTCCGTCCCCGTCGGTCCTCGACGTTACGGCTCTGTTGTCTTCCTTTCCACTTCATCTTCATTCCTCCTACATTCGCTCTGTCTTGTTACATACCCGAAATATATAAAAAATGAGCGCCTGCTTTGAGGTAGATGAGAATTTTTCTTTTCTCAGCGAACGGGATTCACTACAATATAAGAGACTTCAGCAAAGGAGGAATGACCATGCCTTATGTAACTGTAAAAATGCTCCCGGGCCGTACCGTGGAACAAAAGCGCGCGTTGATTGAAAAAGTGACGGATGCCGTCTCCGAAACGACGAATGCGCCAAAAGAAAACATCACCGTCTTCATCGAAGAGATGGATGCGACACATTACGGACAAGCCGGTGTAATGCACGCAGATAAGAAGTAAGTGACGAACGGACTCCTGATATGGAGTCCGTTTTCTATTCTAATCTTCCCTGTTCACGTCGAACCGTTCACTCGGTATGGTCGGCTTAATCAAGTGACGCGTCGCTCGCCAGATGTGATAGCCGATACGGTCGAGCCAGAGCAATACTTGCACTTTTTGTATCGTCAGGTCCATCTCCAGTTGATTCGCTGCCGTCTCTTCTAACAGTTCCGAACGATGTGCTTTCCGATACTCCGCCAGTTGTTTCGAGGCCTGTTTCCACAGCTTTGAATCCTCCGGCGGCGTATGATGATTCAGTTGATTCACAAGGTCAAGCTCATGTAACACAAGTTCTCGTGCTACTAAAAAGTCGGTGTCCCGAAGTACGTGGACCGGTTCGACTTCCCGCAAGACGTATAACCAGCGTTCCAGGTGGTCAATCGTGTGCAAGAGAGATAAATGTTGACCATAATCATTTCGCTTTCCATCATCCTCAAGACGTATCGTGCTCAAAAAGAAACGAACGTCGCTCAACGTCTTGTCGACGAGGATCAATTCATCTTCACGTAGTCGCCCTTCACGGACGAGCAACTCGGTCTCGTTCCCTAAATAACGCTCGATTTCAAGTAAGGAACGTCGTGCCGCTTCCAAAGCGACTGTCGGAAGTTGTGACATGTTTTTATCGAGCAGACGTGTCAATTTTTCGGAGCGACTTGGAATCCACTTCAGTAATCGACGTGCGAACGTTTGATAAAAAGGCAGGAACAAGATCACACCCAGTAGATGGAATGTCGTATGGAATAAAGCGAGGCGCAACAAATCGTTCCAGTTGAACCAATCGGCCACTCGATTGACGACCTCGAAGAGAACGGGAAATGACAACCACCCCATGAGGACAATCGACACATGGTAGATGGCATGAGCCAACACGATGCGCCGCGCCGATTTCCATCCACCAATCGAACCGAGTGCCACGACAAGGCTCGTTCCAGCACTCTGACCGAGCACCAAATAAGCAGCCGGTGGGAGTGAAATCGCCACTGTCGCAAGGGCCGTCATCGTTAACACGAGTCCAATCGTCGACGACTGAAGGATGGCGGTCATCATGAACCCGATTCCAATCAGAACTGCCTGATGCAGAATAGTCATTTCACCGACTGAGCCAAACGAGAACGTGACGACATCCCGCATTGCTTCTTGAAGTGTTCCAATTCCAACAAAAATCAACCCGATACTGACGAGAAACAATCCAATACGGCGAAGGCGCGGACGGGAGAGACGAAACGCCATCCCGATTCCAATGAGCGGTAGAAACAACTGGCGCACGTCTAAATTGTAGCCAAGGACGGCAATAATCCACCCTGTCGTCGCACTCCCTACATTGGCTCCAATGACGAGCGGTAACGATTGTGTGAACGTGAGGAGCCCTGAACTCACAAATCCAATCGTCATCAACGTAGTGACCGAAGAAGATTGGAATAAGGCTGTTAACATGGCACCAAGTGTCGCACCTGACAAAGAGCCATCGGTGAATTGATTTAAGTGATGACGTAGTCGTGTACGAGGGCGCTGAAAAACCTTCGCTCTATCCGAGCGTGAACAGAGAAAAGGACGATTGGACCGACTAGTGTCGGGACAATCGTCCTTTTTCCCTTGCCCTCATCCTGTTTTTCTTTCCTGAGGGCGATGATTCGCTTCAGATTGACCGCGACGATGCTCATTGCGCTCTGTAACGTCATGCCTTTCAGGTCTGACG